>CAXNNN010000283.1:0-5311 GCA_964203095.1 Verrucomicrobiaceae bacterium
AGACGTGGCCGTGTTCTACTTCGCCGGGCATGGCATGGAGGTGGAGGACATCAACTACCTCCTTCCCACCGACGCCGTGCTGGAGGAGGCGGCGGATTTGAAGCAGGAAGCCATCTCCCTGCCTTCCATCCTCACCCTGCTCACCGAGGCGCAGGTGAAGGCCAAGGTTGTCATCCTGGACTGCTGCCGGGACAATCCCTTTGCCAATGCCCAGCAAGAGCGTGCGTGGCTGCGCACCCGCGCCTTCCGCTCCACCGGCAGCGAGCAGGCCGGTCTGGCCGAGGTGAAGACCGAGCTGAATCTGGGCACCGTCGTCATGTTTGCCGCTGCCCCGGGGAAACGGGCCAAGGACGGCCCCGCCGGGGGGAACAGCCCCTTCGCCACCGCGCTGGCCGCCACCCTGGGTTTGTCGGGCAAGGACGGCAGCACGCCGGAGAACGTCTTTGAAACCATGATGAGCGTGGCCGACGCCGTTACCCAGACGACGGGCGGTGTGCAGGAGCCGTGGTTGAAGTTCGACGGCCAGCCTCAGCTCCTGCGCAGGCTTGCCTTTGCCCCCGTCTCGCTGGTCAGGCATGAGGGATCTGCTCCTGTCATGCCTTTCATCCCGCCACCACCGCCCCCACCCGTCATGGACGACTATCAACTTCTTGCAGGCACCAGCGCAGGCGAGCGGAAGCTGATTGAGGTTGCGCCCGGAGTCACCGTGCCCTTCCGCTGGTGCCCGCCGGGCCGGTTCACCATGGGCAGCCCAGCCAGTGAGCACGCGGCGCTGAAGGCTGCGGGCAAGGCCGAGGACTTCTACTCGGACGAGGTGGAGCACACCGTCACGCTCACGAAAGGCTTTTGGCTGGCTGAGACGGAGGTCACGCAGGGCCAGTGGCAGGCGGTCATGGGCACCACGCTGCTCCAGCAGGCGAATCGAGCGCTGGCGGATGATACGGAGTTCACCATCAACGGCAAGAAGCAGACCTGCCGCGCTTTCAGTGGCATGGAGAAAGGCGAGGGCGCAAAGCTGATCGGAGTCGAGTCCGAAAAGGTCGCCATGTATTTCGTGAACTGGGAGGAGGCGGACGAGTTCTGCACCAAGGCCAGCCGCCATGCGGGGCAGCGCGGCTGGGTCATCGCCCTGCCGACGGAGGCACAGTGGGAGTATGCCTGCCGCAGCGGCACCAGCGGCATGACCTACACGGGGGACTTCACGATCAAAGGCGAGAACCATGCCCCCGGTCTGGACGCCATCGCGTGGTATGGGGGGAATAGCAGCGTGGGCTACAGCGGCACGGGGTGGAATACTGACGCGTGGAAGGAGAAGCAATATCCCGGCGGCACGGCCGGCCCACGCCGTGTGGGTGGCAGGCAGGCCAATGAATGGGGCCTGTATGACATGCTGGGGAATGTGTGGGAATGGTGCGCGGACTATTACGGGCCGTATGCCCCAGGCAGCGCTACCGATCCGCAGGGTGCTACGACGGGCGCTTTCCGCGTGAATCGCGGCGGCTCGTGGTTCAGCCTCGCCGCCTACTGCCGTGCGGCCGACCGGGTTAGGGATGAGCCAGGCTACCGTGACTACTACCTGGGCTTCCGCCCCGCCCTAGTTCCATCCAGGTAAAAAGGCGCGGAGCGCAGCGGCGGAGCCGCGCCAAAGCGGAGGCATGAAC
This sequence comes from Verrucomicrobiaceae bacterium, assembly GCA_964203095.1. GTDB lineage: Bacteria > Verrucomicrobiota > Verrucomicrobiia > Verrucomicrobiales > Verrucomicrobiaceae > JAEUHN01. The sequence continues at coordinate 1,662 of CAXNNN010000283.1, forward strand.
CGTGGAGTCGGACTGGAGCGGAGCGAAAGGGAGACGGAACGGTTCGGTGCCGGAGAGCCGTCTGATCCCGCGCAGCGGGCGACGACCTATTTTCAAAAAGACAACCCTTTCACCATGCCTCTGAAGTTCTTCCACATCTCCAGCCGTGACTCCGCGCCCATGGAGGCGGAGCTGAATTCCTTCATCAGTCGCCACCGCATCGTCACCATCGAGCGCCGCTTTGTGGAGCAAGGCATGGATTCCTTCTGGGCGCTGTGCGTGGACTTTCTGCATGGCGAGCCCGGCACGGGTGCCACCCATGGCGCACCGGGCCGCAGCGAGCGGAAGGTGGACTACAAGGAGGTGCTCAAGCCCGAGGAGTTCGAGGTTTTCTCCAAGCTGCGCGACCTGCGCAAACAGATCGCCGACAAGGAAGCGGTGCCGGTGTATGCCGTCTTTACCAATGAACAACTCGCCGCCGGACGCTGGTAGTCCATGGATAAGGTCGAACGCTTCCGGCGGTGCATCAGGGGGCGGGAGAGGATCACTCCTCTTCCTCATCAATGCAAAACGGAAACTCCGGGCACATCACGGAGCGTGGCACAGGCGCGAGCTGCTCCTTGATGAAGAACTCCATGTGCCCGTGCTCGTCGCATAGCCACACTTCGAGGGCACCGGCAGCGTAGTAGAGCTGCATCTTGCCCAGCATTTCTTGTCGGGTGTTCGAGGGCGAGAGCACTTCTACACAAATTTCCGGCGCAATGGGCAGACTGATCGCCCGGCGGTGCGGGCGGTGGCGCTCCTTCGACATCCAGGCCACATCGGCCACGCGTGTACCATCGGTGGTGTCGATGGGGCACTCCATGATGATTTCCCCAGCTTGCATGCGCTCGTGAAGACGTAGCCCGATTTTCCATTCATAGCTGCCATGCCATTTCGATGCCGGACTCATGATGATCTTGTTGTCCTTGTTGGTTTCGATCTTGGCCGGGATGTCCTTCAGCCACGGCAGGGCGCATACCTCTGCCCAAGTAAGTGTGCCTGTGTTCATGCGGCGGATTCTAATGCCCGCGCTCATGAAGAAAAGTTTTTTCACAATCGCACAATCAAACTCCGAGCCCTGGCGATGAGGAGAATGAAAGCGGTGAAGCCACCGCCAACGAAATCGACAACCCAAACAACAACGAACAGAAACACTACCATGAAGACGATCCTTGCCCTCCTCATCCTCGCCACCGCCATTCCCGCCGCTCGTGCGGACTACTGCCAGCCCTACCTCGTGCGCACCTGCGAGGTGTGCCGCAGCAGCGAATGCCGCTACGCGTCTGACCACTGCGGTCGTCGCTACAGCTACGAAGTGACCGTCATCACCTACCGCAGCTACTACAGCAACGGCTCCACCGCCACCTTCACCCGCAGCTATCGCGCGTGATTGGCCATGGAGCGGCGTGCATCCTGCCGCCGTCATTCCTTTTGCGAAGCCAAGAATCTCCTTCGCTTCGCATGTGAACGACGGCGGCAAGATGCCGCCGCTCCTTGCTTGCCTTGGCATCCTTCTTCCTACATTCTCCTTCCCATGAAAAGCGCCCTCCTTTTGCTCTCCGCCAGCTTGGCGATGAATCTCAGCGCGGCTGATCCCCAGGCCCTCACTGCCAGCGTGCAGAAACTCTTCGCCGAGCGCTGTGCTGAGTGCCACAGCGCCAAGGCTATTCCCGACGAGGAAACCAGCCCGCACTTCGTGGACAATCTGGATATTCTCAGAGAGGAAAACATCGACTTCACCAAGCCGGAAGAATCCATCGTCTATACCGACGTGCTGAAAGGCTCCATGCCCCGCACCACGGCCAAGCAGAAGGCTGCAGGCGAGAAGGCCAAAAAGCTCAGCCCTGATGAGTGTGAGCTGGTGCTCAACTGGATCAAAGCCACCGCGCCCTCAGGCACACCTGCGACCGTGGTCACCAGCAACCCAGCCACCACGCCCGAAAAGCCAGCAGACAAACCCACTGAGCCCAAGCCCGAAACCAAGCCTGCCCCCATCGCACGCAAAATCGTGACCGAGGCGGAGGTCTTCGCCGGTGCGCTGCTGGACCTGCTCAATCAACGCCCCGAAGATCAGGCCGATGTGCGCTACCTCAGTCTGGCTCCGCTGCACAATAACCTGGACGAGATCACCACCGACGATCTCGCGCTCGCCTCTCATGGCGTGACCAAGCTGCTCAACAGCCTGTCCACCAATCCCAAGCCGCTCATCTTTGCGGCCATCGGGCCAGAGGGTGTGCTGCGCCGCATTCGCCTACGCGAGCTGGGCTGGGACAGCAAGCAGTGGGACAGCATCACCGCTACCTACCCGTATGCGCTGGACTCCGCGCACCTCTCCGCCCTTGCCGGACCCAGCCACTGCACCGTGCCCCTGGTGCGGGCGGACTGGTTTGCAGCCGTGGCCTCTCGCCCGCCGTTCTACGACATGCTGGTGAACATTCCCAAACACGCCACCGAGCTGGAGCAGCGGCTCGGCATCGACGTGATCAAGAACCTGTCCAATGGCGACGCCATCCGCTCCGGCTTCACCAACAGCGGCATCTCCCGCCAGAACCGACTGGCTGAGCGGCACGAGATTCGCACCTATGCCGGGGCTTATTGGAAGAGCTACGACTTCAAAAAGAACGAAGGTCAGGGCCGGTTGGCTGACTTCCCACTGGGGCCACCAAACGCAAGTCTCGCAGGCGGAGCCCACGCCTTCCAGCACGCCGGGGGCGAGATCATTTACAACCTGCCCAATGGCTTTCAGGCCTACATGCTCGCCGATGACAAGGACGTGCGCCTGGATGGGCCAGCACCCATCGAAATCGTTGCTGACCGTCAGGACAAGACCCGCCGTGCGGACGTGGCCAACGGCCTCTCCTGCATTGCCTGCCACAATGAGGGCATGAAAAAGCTGCCGGTGGATGAGCTGCGCGCCGTCGCTGGCAGCGCGCGTTTCAGTCCAGAGGAAGCGCGCCTGATCGAAAAGCTGCACCCCGACAACGCCACCATCAGCGCCAGCGTGCAGGCGGATGAAGCGCGCTTCAAGGCCGCGCTGAAAGCTGCGGGCATCCCCGAGCAATCTCCGCGCGAGCCTGTGCTCGCCCTGGTGGAAATGTTTGAGGCAAACGTGACGCTGGCACAAGCCGCAGCCGAACTGGGGCTGAGCAAGGCTGACCTGACGGAGCGGCTGGAGAAGGGCGGCGGCGCTTTGTTCGATCAGAAGACCGCGCTCCAGGCTGCTGGGTTCCCGCGCATCGTTTTCGTCGAGCACTTCGGCCTGCTGGCCGTGCGCTTCGGTCTGGGCACGGCACGCCGCTTTGCCGAGCCGTCGAAGATCTTCGAGAAAGTCACCGACCCGCGCCGACTCCAGGGCCACGCGGACTTCGCCCCCATCGCCGTGGAGATCCGCTCCGAAAAGCCCAGCTACCGCCGGGGCGAAAAGGCGCGCTTCTTTGTCCGCACCAGCGAGGATTGCTTCCTGCGCCTGCTGCATGAGGGCACCGATGGCGAAGTCACCACGCTCTATCCGAACGGCCTGCACCCCGAGAGCAAGATCAAGGGCGGCACCGATGTAGCCATCCCGGCTGAAAGCGACAGTTTCGAGATCGAGGTGCAGCCGGACAAGCATGGCAATTTCGGCACCGTCA
>CAXNNN010000284.1:0-5302 GCA_964203095.1 Verrucomicrobiaceae bacterium
GGCACCAGGATGCGGGGTGTGACTTCTTTGCGGATGCGACCGCGGACACGTTTTGATTCGATGATGCTGGCCACGTCCTGGTGCTCCGCACGCTTCGCGTTCACGCCCTTCACCACCTTCAGCGCATCGGTCTTCACGTTCCGGGTTCCGCGTGAACGTGCCTGACCGCTCGACACACCGGGACCGCCGGGCGGTGTGAGGCCGATCACTTCCTTGATGACGCCCTTGGCCTGCTGCTTCATCACGACTAGCACATCACGTTTCGAGTTCGTGAGGAACCGTGCGGCGGTTTCCATGAAGGCGGTGGTGTTGAGTTTGAACTCGCGGCTCATGCCTCGTCCTCCTCGTCAACGTCCATCATGGAGGCCAGCGACTCCAGGCGACGGAGTTGTTCCATCGCTGGTTCGCCAGGCGCAATGGTCCAGGCCAGTGAGGAGCGCAGTGCGCAGTGGTAGTATTGCAGAGCACGTGGCAAGGGAAGTTCCCACACCACAAATGCCTCCGGCCAGCCGGTTTCACGAGCCAGAGTGAACACGATGGAGGCCGTCCACCCTGGCTCTAAGAGTTTGGGGGCGCATCCTCGTCGGCTTTGCTGCCGGGCTTGGGCACCACTTCAACAGCGGCAGCCGAGGCAAGCTGTGAAACGCGCGAGACCTCCTTGAGCAGCATGGGGATGGTGTCGATGCCGAGCGAGAACTCGAACTCCGCCACCTTGTCGGCGGCATTGCCAGTGCGGATCGCCTTCAAGACTTCGGGCATCGGTGCCGCCTGAATCCAGGCGAAGGCGACGAGCTGACGTTGCTTCTCCTGGTCGTTTAGTTCGGTCTCACCGTTGAGGAACAGCGTGAGGTTCAACTGGCGGCACAGGTTGAGCGTGCCGAGCGAGAAGGGTCGCAGGGTGAGATTGCCGATGGTGGTCGGGCCTTCAGCGAAGGCGGCTTCGAGCTGGGTGGAGCGTTGGTCTTTTTTCATAGCATGGAGAGGAGTTCGGTTTTCTTGGCGGGATCAGCGTCCTGGGGAATGAGAGCGAAGCGGCGGCCTTTGCGGATTAGCATCAGCGGCTTCATCAGCCTGAGTTGGTTGCGCAACAAACTTAGTGCGTCGTTGAAGGCGCGCAGGTAGGCGATGGGATGATCAGGATGCGTCTGGCACCAGTCGCGGCTTTCAAAGCGGCGACGGAACTCGGCGAGGTCGATGCTCTCGTCTTTGAAGGCAGCCTTCACCGAGCCATCCATGCTCCAGGTTACGCTGCGCTTGGGCGTGCCGTCCACTTCCTCGATGGTATCGAGCAGGGGCTTGTCGCTGGCATACTTGAACCCGCTCGCCAGCATCGCGGCAATGAGGCCAGTGACCTCGCTCTTGAGCGGCGCTTGATCGTCGCGAATGAATTGAACCTGCTGCCCTTCCTTCATGGCTAGGTGGCGTTGGGGAAGTTCTGGCCGCTGCATTCCCAGGTGTTCCAGTCATCGTTCTTCTGACCTTCCTTGACCGAAGTCACGATGGTGACACCGCCGGAGATGCTGGCGATTTCCACGTCATTGATGCCAACAGCAATCCCTGCGGGCAGATCACCGCGTCCCTTCATGCTGAACTCCATGGTGGGATCAAACGCCTTGCCGTCGGCAAAGCGGCCCTGCTTGTCGAGCAAGGGTTTGGTGTCCACCTTGCGTGTGACCTCCACGCTCTCAGCGAGCGTGAGATCGACGGACTGGATGCCGATGTTATCGAGATTAACGGGCATGATCAGGACAGATTGGAATAGGCGGTGCCGGTGAGTTCAAAGTCAGGGAAATCCTCATTGGATTCGCTTTGCTTGGCCGAAGTGACGCGCATCGCACCCGAGGTGAAGTTTCCGGCGATCACGGCAGCCAGACCTGCATCACCTTTGCCTTTGATGGAGACTGTCTTCGTCACCAGCGGCTTGGGCACCGCCTTCACGGTGACACCTTGGGCATTGCGGATCGTGGCGACTTCGACGGACGATTCGGAAGAGGATTCCTGGACGTGGCCGCCCGCAGAAGGCGTGAGACCGAAGGTGTTGGCGACTCCGAAAGTGGCTGGCATGATGCCCAGCGGAATGTGTCAACCGCTCAAGCCAACTGTGAGCGCCAACGTGTGCAGCCATCGGTTGTCCTCGATGCGCTCACTGCTCTCCGTGATATGGACACCACCAAGCTGCACACCAACGCTTTGCAGATGAGTGGCAAGGTCATTGCTGCGCCAAGCATTGACGATGGTGCGCAGGTTCGCGCTCGTGGCTCGATAGTCGGCAATCGCCGTCATGGCTGCTGGCGCAGAGGTGATAAGGTGGATCGTGGCTTTGTGCAATGGCCCGACAACATGCTGCATCTCAGGCACGCTCACGATCACGGTCAGTGCTTCGGTGGAAAGAACTTCAGCGGAAGTGCCCGCATGAATCGGAGCTGTGACACCCGCAGCGCGCAGCCATTCGACCAAGCCTTGTTCGATCACGCTGTTGTTCATGAGCGTTGGACGTGAAGCATGACCACAGGACTGGTAGGCTTGTCAGTAATGCCATTGATCTGATAAGCGAGACCTTCGATCCTCACGTTTTGGCCAATGACTGGCACCGTCGGCAAAGCAGCACGCAGCACCTTCACTGCAAAGTCTGACTGCGGCAGGAACCCGCCGCTTTGCAGATCAAGCTGCACCGATGGATCAGCAATGACAGCCTGGTAGGGGTGTCCATTCCATTCAATCGGCGTGCTGATCTCGCCGAACACTTCGGCCATGTCGGCGGCAATATCGTCGAAGCGGCTCATGGCGTTGGTGGTTGCGTTATCCAGCAAAACGGCCTCTCCGCTCATCGCTGGAGAGGCCGTTGGCGGGTTCGTGGAGCTGCTCGTTCGCTACGGTTTCACGATGCGCTTGAGTCCATCGGCGATTGCCACCTTGAACCCGTAGAGGCATTCCACCGTGATGAACACGCGGTTGCTGCTCGTCTCGGTGTAGCGGAGATAGCCGAAGGTGAGACCGGTCTCCGGATCGGTCACTGCGCCCGCTTCGTCGTATTCGGCCACGGGTTGCAGGTAGCGCATGGCCACGGCGAGGCAGCTTGGGTGCGCAGCGAATCCCACGAGCTTCTCGCCGTTGTCTGGCAGGATCACGGTTTCATAGACATCAAAGCCCGCGAGACGTCGGATCTGCCCTTCGACCACGCCCGGCTGCACGATTGGGGGCATGAAACTTTTGGCGACGATGTCGTCGCCGAGCAGGTTGGTGAAGAACGCGCCGTCGAGCACCAGCGACCGATCGCTGACCGGCATCTTCGCGACGGCGCAGGCTTCGCGCACACCGAGCACCTTCTTGTAATCGAAGGTGCTGGCACTGAGCGCATTGATCGCAGGCGGGCCGTAATTGGCGGCCGTGATTTCGCCGAAGATGTCCTGCAGCACGTCCTGGGCGAGTTGCTTCACTGCGCTGGCGACCAGGCTTTCGAGCACGTTGATCGCAGTCTCGGCGGCCTCGCGGGCGGTGAGATGCACGGTCTTGAACTTGTGCCGGTTCAACTGCACGGGCACCACATCAATCGTGGAATCCACGGCGGCGGTGTAGCTGCCCGCGAAGTCGCTCGCCGGTGAGGGCGCGCCGACGATGGGCACGCGCACGGTGTCGAGCTTGTCGGCCGGGTCGGGCGAGAAGTTGCTGGAGAATGCGCGCATCGGCAGCAGCGCGGCCATAAAGGGCTGAAGCGCGGACTGCGCGACCTTGATGTCTTTAACGTTGGTGAGGGTGTTGGCCATGGGACGGTTGGGATGGATATGGTTGAGTGAAAATGCGGATCAGGCCTGGGCGCTGAGGATGGCGGCCTGCTGCTGCGGGGTGAGGCTGCGCCAGAAGCGGCTCTGTTCGCGCGGATCGTTGACCGCCTTGAAGCGGGCAAGCAGGTCTTCAGTCTGAGTATCACCGCGCGGAGTGATGCGAGCAGGCACTGGACTGCCCATCTCAGCAGCGATCTGCGCGGCTTTCAGTGAGGCGCGCTTTTCGAGATCCTGTTCGCGGCTGCGCAACTCGGTGAGTTGGGCCTCGAGTTCTTTGTTGCGCAACGAAGCGCGTTCGATGTCGGCGAGCGAAGCGGTGAATTTGGCACTGAGAGATTCGCGCTCCGCCTGGAACTCAGCGCGCACAGCTTCGAGCAGGCTTTCGTTTTGGTGCTGGGCCGAGCGCGCCGCCTTGAGCTGGGTGGCGGCGTCGGCCATGAGAGATTCGTGCGCGGCGGCGTCGGCTTCGAGAGCACTGATGCGAGTGACCGCTTCACTGAGTTGATCGTCGAGGGTTTTCATCGAGCGGGTGGTGGTGTCAACTCGCGCCGGGCGCAGGGTGCGGAGGCGTGCGAGCACTTCGTCGCGATTCCGGGCCGTGCCTGCGAGGTTGAACTTCTGCGCCTGCTTCGTGCTGAATGACTGGCCTTGCATGGCGTCGTCCGGGATGCGCCGGCCACGCACGAGCACAGCCGCTTTGAAGTCGGCGGCGATTTCTTCGATGTCGCTCTGGATGAGCGTGCGCTGATCTTCGGTGAGCGGCACACCCGGCGTGCCGGCACTCTTGAATTTGCCCGCAGCGAAGACCTCCACCTTCAGGCCTTGGTTCTTGAGCGCCTCGGAACTGTCCACCACGGGCAGCAGAACGCCGATTGAACCGACACGCGCACTCGGTGTGGCATAGATGGCATCGCATTGTGAAGCGACCCAGTAGGCCGCGCTGCACATCTGCCCGGAAGTGAACGCATAGACTGGCTTGCTCCTGGTGGCTTCTGCCACCGCCTGCGCCAGTTCTGGTGTGCCGTTCACCGTGCCGCCGGGCGAGTCGATGTCGAGCAGGAGCGCCCGCACATCGTCACGAGCCGAGGCTTCCGCGACGGCGGCCATCACCTGCTCGGTGTCGGTTGCACCAAAGAGCAGCGACGAAATCAGATTCGGCTGCCGGATGAGTGGACCATGGAGATCAATAACGCCGACACCGCCTTCAATCGAGAGAATCGGGTGCGTCGCGCGCTCGGGTGGCGGGGCTTTGCCGTCAAAGAACGCAATGGCCTGCGAGGCCATGGCGTTCAAGGCGTGGGAGGTGATGAGCCAGGGCTGGCGGGACAGGAAGGATTCGAGAGCGATCACACCCCGGCCGGTATGTCAACGCTCTGCGAACGCGGAGAACCGATGCGAGTAGCAGTCAACGAGTCCAAACAGCGTCAGCACCATTCCCTGCGCCAGCGGTGAATCGACCACCTTGGTCCGCTGCATCAGAATCCAGCAGCCAGCCCACAAGAACGGCTCACCAGAGGCTT
>CAXNNN010000285.1:0-5285 GCA_964203095.1 Verrucomicrobiaceae bacterium
AAAGGGACTTTCAAACCGGGGTCGGACATCGACCTGACGCTGCGCGGGCCGGAGCTGTCCTTCAGTCTGCTGGCGCGGATTGAGACGGCCTTGGATGATCTTTTGCTGCCCTATGAGATGGATCTCTCGCTGATGTCCTCCATCACGCATCCGGCGCTGCTCGACCACATCCGCCGCGTGGGCGTGGTGCTTTATGAAAAGAATGCCGTGCCGCTGGAAGCACTGCCTGCATGATCGAAGCCGAAACCCAACGCCTCGCGAGCCTCTACGAGCGGAAGCTCGGTGCGCTGGAGGCGCTGAAGAAGGCGCTGCGGCACCAGGCCTTTGCCGGGGAGCTGTGAGACGAAGCCCGGCCCTCGGCAGCCTCTGCCTGCCGTTGGCCGGAGGGGGGGGCAATTCCCTGAAGATCCGCCCTTTTCGCTCAAAAACCACCACCTCCATTCGGCGCGCGGGGCGTCGTTACCTGATACGCGGGCGTCGTAGCGTGATACGCGGGCGTCGTAGCGTGATACGTGGGCGTCGTTGCGTGATACGGGGACGTCGTAGCGTGATACGGAGGTGTCGTTGCGCGATACGGGGGCGTCGTTGCGTGATACGGTGGCGTAGTTGTGCGATACGGGGGCGTCGTTGAGCGATACGGGGGTGTCGTTGTGCCTCGCCTTTGACTGACATGCTGGCAAGTGGGTGGGGATCTATGAGGGCCTGAAGGCTGTTCAAGAGGCCCCGGGGTTCATGCCATGAGCGCAGCGCCTCGCGTGTCGCGCTGGAGGCGTTGAAGAAGGCGCTGCTGCACCGGGCTTTTGCCGGGGAGCTGTGACCCACGTTGGTGCCCATCGCTCCGCTTTGCCGAAGCCCCACGCCGTCAAACAACCAGGGGCCTTCGAGAGTCCCACCCCACACCCTCACAAAACCCGGAGCCTTCGAGAGTCCCTCCGCTCCGACGAACGGCGGAACTTCCTCCGTCGTTCCGTAGTCCAAAACGCTGCGTGTCATCTTTCCAAATCAGCAGCCACACTCCGCGCTTAGCCTCGAGGAGCTGAGGCTTGCCGCGTTGGAGGTGTTAAAGCAATCCCAGCGACGTCAGGCTATTCTTTACATCTGGCCAGTTTGCTTGAATCATCAGTTGACTCACCGTTGACTGAATCCCATGAACGAAGCCGAGACCCGCGCCGAGCACATTGACCCCGCCCTGAAAGCGGCGGGCTGGGGCGTGGTGGAGGGTAGCCGGGTTCGGCGGGAGTATCCGATCACGACGGGGCGGCTGGAGGGAAATGGCAAGAAGGGCAAGGCACTGATGGCGGACTACATCCTGGAATACCGGAACACGAAGCTGGCGGTGAATGAGGCGAAGGCCTGGGACCTGCCGCTGACGGAAGGGGCGGCGCAGGCGAAGAACTACGCAGAGAAGCTCTCCCTGCGGCACGCCTACTGCACGAACGGCCAGGGCATCTACGCCATCGACATGCACACGGGCGAGGAGAAGAAACTCTCCGCCTACCCGACGCCGGACGAGCTGTGGGAGATGACCTTCGCGGAAGCCAACGCGTGGCGGGACCGCTTTGCCGCAGTGCCGTTTGAAGATCGCGGCGGGTTCTTCCAAGGACGATATTACCAGGACATCGCCATCGAGCGAGTGCTGGAGGCCATCGCGGCAGGACGTGACCGTATCCTGCTCACCTTGGCGACAGGCACGGGCAAAACGTTCATCGCATTTCAGCTCGCGTGGAAGCTTTTCCAAAGCCGCTGGAACCGCAGTGGCGACCCGACTCGCAGGCCGCGCATCCTCTTCCTGGCCGACCGAAACATCCTGGCGAACCAGGCCTACAACGCCTTCTCCGCCTTCCCGGAAGACGCGCTGGTGCGGATTGAGCCAAGCGAGATCAAGAAGAAGGGCAAGGTGCCGAAGAACGGAAATCTCTTCTTCACGATCTTCCAGACCTTCCTCAGCGGGCCGATGGAGACGGCCTACTTCGGCGAATACCCGCCGGACTTCTTCGACTTCATTGTCATTGATGAATGCCATCGCGGCGGGGCCAATGATGAGAGCACTTGGCGGGACATTTTGAACTACTTCAGCCCAGCGGTGCAGCTCGGACTCACGGCGACGCCCAAACGGAAGGACAACGTGGACACCTACGCCTACTTCGGTGAGCCGGTGTTTGTCTATTCGCTGAAGGAAGGCATCAACGACGGCTTCCTGACGCCCTTCCGCGTGAAGCAGATCAGCACCACGCTGGATGAATACACCTGGACGCCCGATGACGTGGTCATGGAAGGCGAAGTCGAAGCCGGAAAGCTCTACGGCGAAAGCGACTTCAACCGGAAGCTGGAGATCCAAGCTCGTGAACGAAAGCGCGTGGAGATCTTCATGGGCCAGATCGACCAGACGCAGAAGACGCTGGTCTTTTGTGCCAGCCAGGAGCACGCGCTGCTGGTGCGGGACATCATCAATCAGGTGAAGACCAGCAAGGACCCGAACTACTGCCACCGCGTGACCGCGAACGACGGCGCGCTCGGCGAGCAGTGGCTGCGCGACTTTCAAGACAACGAAAAGAGCATCCCGACCATCCTGACGACCTCGCAGAAGCTGAGCACCGGGGTGGATGCGCGGAACATCCGCAACATCGTGCTCATGAGGCCGGTGAATTCGATGATCGAGTTCAAACAAATCATCGGACGCGGCACACGGCTCTTCGACGGGAAGGACTACTTCACGATCTACGACTTCGTGAAGGCGCATCAGCACTTCCTGGACCCTGAGTGGGACGGCGAGCCGATCGATCCCGAGACCTGCAAGACCTGCGGACAGTTCCCCTGCGCGTGTGAGGTGAAGCCGCCGAAACACTGTGAAGACTGCGAGCAGGCTCCCTGCGTGTGCCCATGTCCCGTGTGCGCCAAGCGTCCGTGCCAATGTGAAGGCAAGAAGAAGGCCAAGGTGAAGCTGGCCGATGGCAAGATGCGCAGCATCCAGCACATGATGATGACGAGCTTTTGGCATCCAGATGGCACGCCGATGAGCGCCCAGCAGTTCATGGAGCTGCTCTTTGGCAAACTGCCCGAGTTTTTCCAGAACGAGGACGAACTCCGCGCCCTGTGGAGCGAGCCGGAGACACGCAAGAAGCTGCTCGAAGGCCTCGCGGAGAAAGGTTTCGGTAAAGATCAACTCCACCAGATGCAGACGATCATCGACGCCGAGCAAAGCGACCTCTTTGATGTGCTAGCTCACGTGGCCTACGCGCTGCCGCCGCTGACCCGCGAGGAACGCGCCGCGAAAGCCAAAGTGGAGATCAGCACGCACTTCAGCAGCAAGCAGCAGGTCTTCCTCGATTTCGTGCTCTCGCACTACATCAGCGTCGGCGTGGAGGAGCTGGATCAAGACAAGCTGACGCCGCTGTTGAGGCTTCGTTATCACAACTCGATCCAAGACGCCGTGGCCGATCTCGGCAGTGATGTGGGCAAGGCCTTCGCAGGTTTCCAGAAGTATCTGTATCAGGACGCGGGCTGAGTTTACCACAGGTCCATCTGGCCACCGATCTCGCGTGGGCGGCGGAAGGCGGAGCTGCTGACGTCGGGGCGGCTGGACTGGAGGCCGGCGCGTTTGAGGCTGATGGTGGTGAGTTGCTGAATCTGGTCGGCCCAGAAGCCTTCGCCTTTCAAGCGGGTGCCGAAGTCGTGATGCGAAAGGGAGGGGCCTTGCATGGCGCGGATGCGGCCCAGGACTTTGTCCTTTCGCTGCGGGTAGTGCTGGTCCAGCCAGGCCGCGAAGATGTCCTTCACGCTGAAGGGGAGGCGGACGATGGTGCTGCCGACGAACTGCGCCCCGGCCTGGGCGGCGGCTTGGAGGAGGGCGGGGATTTCCTCGTCGTTGAGGGCGGGGATGATGGGGGCCATCGAGACGCCCACGGGGATGCCTGCGTCGCGCAGTTGGCGGATGGCTTCGAGCCGTTGCGAGGGGGAGCTGGCGCGGGGCTCCAGTTTGTGCGCGAGGTCGGAGTCGAGGGTGGTCAGCGAGATGTAAACGGCCACGGCTTGGTGCTGGGCCAGCTCGCTGAGGAGGTCGAGGTCGCGGGTGATGAGGTGGTTCTTGGTGATGAAGACCACGGGGTGGCGGCACTCGGCGAGCACCTCCAGGCAGCGGCGGGTGATGTGCAGCTTCTTTTCGATGGGCTGGTAGGGGTCGGTGATGCCAGAGCAGGCGAGTTTCAGCGGTCGGTAGCGGGGCTTGGAAAACTCCTCGCGCAGCAGGGCGGGCGCGTCTTCTTTGACCATGATTTTGCTCTCGAAGTCGTAGCCGGCGGAGAAGCCGAGGTATTCGTGTGTGGGCCGTGCGTAGCAGTAGGCGCAGCCGTGCTCGCAGCCACGGTAGGGATTTAAGCTTGCCTCAAAACTGAGGTCGGGGCTGTCATTGCGCGTGATAATCGACTGCGCGTGATCACTGAAGAACTGGGTGGCGAGCCGCTCGGGCGACTCGCCCTCGTCATAGGCGAGATGCTGGCCGGTGAAGCGCTGATCGGGGTTGATTCCTGAACCACGGCCACGGGGGGTGCTCATGTGAACATGGTGTTCGCTATCGGGGTTACCTCAAGCGTTCAATTGGGCTGTTTGAGGCGCTCCGCTGGACGGTGGGGATTCTGGCTACACGGCCGACCGTGCCCTGTTGTTTGAAGCCGGGGCCTACCGCGTGCACTGGCTCGCCGCTGCGCCTTCGGGCGCGCGTTGGGTCGCCGATGCTTCAATAACAGACACGGGCAGCCGTCGCCTCGCGCATCGCGAGAGCTTGCTGGTCCACCTGTGCCAGTCGCTGATCGCGCTGCCGCTGGTGAGTCAGGTGCCCGTAGCGGTCCCTGGGGTCATGGTATCTGGCGGTACTCAATTGGTGGGCAATGGCTCGCTGAGCGCGATCAATCCGACGGCCAGTGTTGGGGATCGCCTGCGTGTCTGGTCGGGCGATGTGACCGCTGGCTCCAGCAGCTTCATCGACCACACTCACAGCGCCACCGGTTGGACCAGCGACGCGATGGCACTGCCCTCGGGCACCTCCCCGTTGCTGAATCCTTTCCGCGGCGTGTTCAACGTGAGGGTGCCCTAGCGGCGCGCCTTGCTGAGTCTGAAGATGTGCCGACACGCTGCCACGATGCGCGTGGCCGGTCGGGTAGGGTTAGACCCCATGGATCGTGGCCGCGGCAGCGCTCATGATGCCTGTACAGCGGCGGCACCCAAGCCGTTGCTCAACCCAGACCCAACCACACTCATGAAACGCACCGCTTTGATCCTTATCGCCCTGA
>CAXNNN010000286.1:0-5284 GCA_964203095.1 Verrucomicrobiaceae bacterium
ATACTGAACCGTAATCGATGCCACACCTGAAGCCAGAGAATGCGGCCTTAGTCGGCCGCGATTCGCGCCCGTCTGATGGTTAGAAGCCTTTAGGCCTCAGGTCCGCGCAGCAAGCGCTCTGCCACCCTCATGCCGTCGACCGCCGCCGAAATGATGCCCCCAGCGTAACCGGCTCCTTCGCCCGCGGGATAAAACTGCCGCACGTCCACGCACTCCAGGGTAGGAGCCGCCCGTGGAATACGCACGGGCGAGGAACTGCGTGTCTCGACTCCGGTCAGGACGGCGTCATCGTAGCCAAAGCCTGGCAATTGTTTATCCACCACGGCGATCGCTTGTTTCAGCGTGCGCGTGACGGACTCTGGCAGGCACAGGTGCAAGTCGGTCCAGGTCACCCCGGGCAGGTAGGAAGGCTGGACTCTGCCCGGTCCGGTGGAGGGTCTGCCTTTCATGAAATCCCCCAACCGCTGCGCAGGAGCGAAGTAGTTTGAGCCACCCACCTCGTAGGCCTTGCGCTCGATGGCGCGTTGAAACTCGATGCCTGCCAGCGGGTGATCCGAGGGGAAGTCCTTTTCGCTGACCTCGACCATGAAGCCGCTGTTCGCATTGGCTTCCGCGCGGGCGTAGCTGCTCATGCCATTGGTGACGACCTGCCCAGGCTCGGATGATGAGGCAACGACAAGCCCACCGGGGCACATGCAAAAGCTATAGGCGGTGCGGCCTGAGGGGCAGTGCGCTGCGAACTTGTAGGGTGCTGCGCCGAGATCGGAATGTCCGGCAAAGCGGCCATAGCGTGCCTTATCGATCACGCCCTGCGGATGCTCGATACGCACGCCGATGGCGAGGGGCTTCCGCTCAAAGGGAACCCCGCGCCGAAGCAGAGCCTCGAAGGTATCACGCGAGCTGTGGCCGACGGCGAAGACAAAGCGATCCGCCTCGATCCGCTCACCCGTTTGCAAGAGGACGGCGGTCATCTTGCCCACGTCGATCTCCACATCGACGACGCGAGATTCAAAACGGACCTGTCCGCCGAGCGCGATGATTTCCTCGCGAATGCCGCGCACCACCTTGATCAAGCGGTCAGTGCCAATATGTGGCCGCGCCTTGACCATGATATCGTCGGGCGCACCGAACTTAACGAACTCCCGCAGAATCCAAGGGATGCGGTGCTCGCGATCACGAATCTGGGTGTAGAGCTTGCCATCCGAGAAGGTGCCCGCGCCGCCTTCGCCGAACTGCACATTGGACTGCGGATTAAAATCCCAGCCGCGTCGCCAGAAGCCCGTGACATCGCGTGCGCGATCTCCGGCGGGTTTCCCCCGCTCCAGCAAGATGGGCTTCCAGCCATGACGAGCAAGCAGCAGACCACAAAGCAAGCCACAGGGCCCTGTGCCAACAATGACCACCCTAGGCGTCGCCTCGCCGACGGGCGGCCCATCTTCAAGCTGGCGGTAGCTTGTATCCGGCGCGGCCATGACACCTTTGGGGGCCTTCTTCAGCACGCGTGCCTCATCAGCCACAGTCGCCAGCAAGGTGTAGATGTAGTGGACCTGACCATGCCTGGCATCAATCGCTCGCTGCTCAACGTGCAGGGACAGGAGGGCTTCCATCTTGATCTCCAGCATGGCCGCAGCGGCACCCCGCAGGTCGGTGTCGGAGTGGTCGATGGGCAGACGCAACTGGCTGATGAGCAACATGAGTGGAGCCGGTGAGATTGTCCGGCCCCGTCATGTGCGCAACCCGCAGTTGCAGCCCCAAAAGAAAAGCAGCAATCCCCAGGTAGAAACTGCCGCTTCAAAGTCGAGCCAGTGAATGTTACTTCTCTTCTTGCTCCGTGAAGATCAGGCCGGGCATGACTTCCAGCGGCGCGATCTGTCGTTGCTGGGCAGGCTCGGCAAAGCCAGCGCGGGCCTCATCTGCGTAGCCACCGGCGAAGTGCTTGCTCAGGAGCAAGGGCGAAAGATTGCCATTTTGATCGGAAGTCACCTCGCTGCCAAAGGCATAAGGCGTCATCGAATCTACCAGAAGGCCTGCATCAAGCGCCAGGGGGCTGACTTCATCAGCCTTGGCCAGTTCGATCCTACCACCGGGCTGACCGATAGCGAGAGCAGCAACAAGAGCGATCACCGCCGTGCCTGCGACAGCCATGTTGGCGAAGGGGCGACCTTCGAAGAAAGTCATCAAGCGCTCCCAGAAAAGGCTGCGAGCGGTTTGGTTCAGCAGTTCCGCCCGCTGCCGATGGTGGAAGGAGGTCACAAAGTCGTCCACAAAACCCTCGGGCGGCATCTCATACCGCTTCAGTCTTACCAAACGCTGGATATCTTCGAATTCGGTCATGGCTTAATTATGGTTATGATGAATGGGAGCAGTGCCTGAACCAAAGCAGACACTGTTCTGAGCTATTTAACGAAATCGTCGAGGTAATTCTGCAACTGCCGGTGGGCATAGAACAGCCGAGAGCGAATCGTCCCCTCGGAAACCCCGAGGATTTTACTGATTTCGGCGTGTTGGAGACCTTGAATGTCATAGAGAGTCACCACGGTGCGGTGATCTTCGGACAACTTCAACATCGCCTCGTTCAACTTTTTTTGAAGTTCATGGAGATCAACATCCCTTAGCGGGCCTGGACCGGTGGTTACCTTGATGAAATCCGGGTCGTTTTGTATGCCCGAGTCCACATCATCCATGCTCACTTTGACGTGCCGACCCCGTTTTTTCAGGAAGTTCAGCGTCATGTTGACCGAGATGGAATAAATCCAGGTATAAAATGAGGACTTGCCCATGAACCGCCGGATGGAGCGGTAGGCCTTGGCGAAGATGTCTTGCAGCAAGTCTGCCGTGTCTTCCCGATTGCTGGTCATGTTGTAAACCAGCCCGTAGAGCTTCGGCGTGTATTTCCTCACCAAGTCATCAAAAGCCTTGGTATCGCCATTTTGTGCACGCTCCACGAGGATGCGGTCCTCTTCGCTGCTGCTGTTGTGCACCTTTTCGTTCATCCGAAATAGCTATCTCGCTGGCTAGTGTGTCAATACTTTGTGAATGAGAAAACCACCCTTTGACTCAAACGACAAGTGTTTCTTCCAGTGGTTTTGTAAAGCGCTCGAGGCGCACCGCCACCGCATCCGTCCCTGGTAGGATGCGTTTCCGCAGTTCGATCTTCACCGATAACGCCCCAAACTGAGTCAAAACCAGGTGGGCCATCTCTGCCGCCAGCGTCTCGATCAGGTGGCGCGGCCGCGCCGCCGCCAGTGCCCGCAGCGCATTGGCCACGGCTTCATAGTCGATGGTCGCAGTGATTTGATCAGCCATCGCTTCGAAGCTGAGGTTTGGGCGCAGGGCAATGTCGGCACGCAGTGCCTGCCAGCCAGCGCGCTCCGCATCGGGCACGCCGATTTGCACGGGCAGTTCTAGGCCAAGGATCAAGATCTCATCCATATAAAATAGCGGGCGAGGCTACAGCGGGGCGGCGATGGGCGCAAAATGAATGGTTTACGTCCAGGCTAGAATGTTGATAATAAGAGGTATGGCAGCAGTCCCACGGCGTCACCGCTCTCGCCCCGCAAGCCCCGGCTCATGGGCATGGTGGGTGCTTATCGTCTTGTTAGCGGGCACGGCGGGATTCTTTTGGCTGATCGGGCACGATCTGAGCCTCGAGCGCACGCCCGATCCGGTGAGCAAAGAGACGGCTCAAAACCGTCGTTGAGCGAACCAAGAAATCACTGGCTGGAAAGCCGGAGCGCTCTAACGTCCGCCCAGCCCATGCCCTCAGAGTTCGATATTCAATATGCCCTGGAACAAACCCGCGTTCTGCACGAACCGGACCGGCGCATTGATACCTTTGGCAGCACTCAGTTTGAGTTCCAGATCGTCAGTGAACTCATGGACACCGTCAGTACCTGCCGTGTGCGCCAGGGCCGGATCGAGGCGCACAAGCCACTGCTATTTCGCCCTGACCACAATCTCGCGGGTTTCGACTTTGACGGCTTCAGCCCAGAAGCCCAGGCCTTCGGCGCGTGGCTGAAGGACAACATTCAGCAGATCGCCATTCTAAAGTATGGCTTCTCCTTCCGCAAAACCGACGTCACTGAGGAAGTGGTGCATGAGTCCATCGAGGAGGTCACCGGCAAGCTCCTGGCCACCACCCGCGCCGATGGCAACCCGATGCGCGCCATCATCCAGGGCGTCGATGATACGTGGGAAATCAGCCTCCTGAAGTTCACCGTCGACATGATCGCCAAGTCGCAAGGCATCAACGTCTTCGACTTCAAGCGTCGCGGTCTCCTGTAAAACGCTCCGTTTCCCACCGCAATGGCTCGCGCTCAGATCAAGCTTCTCCTCTTCCTCATCACCATGGGGATCATGGTCGGTTGTCTCGCGACCGCCTACTGGATCTATCAAAACATCATCATGCGCGACGCGGCGATCACCCAAGACATCGCCGCCAGCCGCTCGCCCCAGCGCCCCCCGCCAGACCCCGGTGCACGGCGGTTCGACTCTGCGATCGATCTGGTGAAGCAAGGGAAGATCGACGAGGCCCGCGACGCGCTCTACAAGCTGCTCCAGCAGTTCCCGAAATCGCCCACCTGCGTGGAGGCCAAACGCATCATCGGCGAGATGAACATGGACGCACTCTACAAGCTCGACAGCTCTGGGGGCAAGAAGGACTACATCGTGCAGCCGCGCGATGCCATGCTCTCCATCGCCGCGAAAAACAAGACCACCATCGAGGCGCTCGCCCGTATCAATTCGCTGACCACCTTCAACCTTCAGCCCGGTGAGCATCTCCTCGTGATCCCGATGGACTTCGACCTCGCGCTCGACGTGTCGGAGAAGAAGCTCACCCTGCTGCGCGGCGGACGCTTCTTCAAGGAATACATGGCCCTCGACCTGCGCCTGCCGCCCAACACCAAGGTGCCAGGCGAGATGGAAGTCGGTGGCAAGTCCGCCATGATCGACGGCAAGCAAGCCAACCCCGTGTCTGCTGACTTTGTGCGTGCAGACAAGCGTATCATTGGCTACAAAAACGCGGCCACCGTTGGCCTCATCATTCGCACTCCCCCGACCGCTCAGCCTGTGGAAGCCCCCAAGCCCAAATCTGACAAAGACAAGACCGAACTCGACGACGAGGGGCCCTCCACCGTCACCACCGGTCTCTTCCTTGCGCGGGAGGACCTTGAAGAAATTTATCCCATCCTGCGGCGCGGCTCCAAGCTCAGCCTCGTGCAGTGAACCACCTTTTGACCACCTTCCATGAAGCACGCCCTCGAATTTGAAAAGCCCATCCTCA
>CAXNNN010000287.1:0-5281 GCA_964203095.1 Verrucomicrobiaceae bacterium
CCGCGTGGGCGATGCCCAAGTGGGCCTGTGGAGTGCCGAGGTGAGCGGGATCGTGGGCGGCTAGCCGAGCACGGTCTTTTCACCAAAAGACTCTGGCTATTCGGCCTCCTGTCTGCTTCTCTCCTACGTCAGCTCCATTACTGCCTATGTAACCTGATTCGATTCCTACATAACCCAATTTGCGTGCTGGCTTGCGGGCCAGCGGGGCTCCATCCAAAACCGGCAAAGTTTTCAGCCCAATCACATCGATCCAAGGGAACGCGCCCGAACGGGGCGCGGCTTGCTTGCGTCCGATGTGAGGGCGCTTGCCGGTGCCTGGATGGAGGGCGTGACAGGTTCGCGCCCTCTCTTGTGCCCAGTTCAGTTCACTCTCGGCACTTTCAATCCTCCCATGAAACTTTTTTCCCTCCTTATTGCGGCCTTATTCTTCGGTCTGCTCCAGCCTTCATTCGCAGCGGATGCAGATCATGACGGCATGGATGATGCGTGGCAGTCACTCTACAGCATCGCTCCCTTTACCGGTAGTCTGGACCCGGACAATGATGGCAGGCCGAACTTGGTGGAGGCGATCAATGCCAGCCACCCGAATGACGCCAGCAACCCCGACACAGGCTGGGGCATGGTGATTATCAGCGACAACAATCAAGACCTGCTGGACGACGGCTGGGCTGCGCAATACATGCAGAATGGGGTGCCTCTCGTGTCTTCTGATGATCAGGATGGCGACGGGCGAAAGAACCTGGAGGAAAGCATCACCGGCTCCAACCCCTGGGTGGCCGACAATCCTACCAGCAATGCAGGCAGCACGCCGGGAGTGGGCGCGGGGCTGGAGGAGTTCACACTGGCTCTGGCCCGCACCGTGCCCACGGCGCGCTACCGTTTGCAGGTGAGTGATGATTTGGTGAACTGGTCCTACGACACGACGGAAACCAGCACCTTCTGGGGCAGTGGTGCCGGGCAGTCCCTGACCGTGCCAGTGCCGGGTTTGGAGCGGCGCTTCTATCGGTATGTCATCGACTGGCCGGACACAGATGGTGAGGGACTGACGGATTGGATCGAATACTTGCTGGGTAGCAACCCCCTGGAAGCAGACAGCAACGGGAACGGCTTGGACGACTTGTTCGAGTATGAGATAGGCATCCTGGGGGGCAACGGTGGTGGAACAGGCAGCACCGGTATCACATATGCGGAGGAGCGTCCTGCGGCGGACATTCAGGTGATTCGTGAACGGCGCTATGAAGGGAACTCTAACGTTTGGCCCCGTGAGTTCATCCTCCACAGTGACGAGCGGCAACGTCTGGAAATGTATGAGTTGTTCGACCATTGGGACGGCGGACAGAACTGGACTGAGGCAGCAGGGCCTTATTTCTGGAACACCTTCGCTTTCACGGCTGTGCGCCCACTTGATGCGGGACCTCTGGAGGTTTTCTCTGCGCCCAAGCCACTACATTTCCTGGCGGTGATGAGCGGCACGGACGAAATGTTGGGCGTGCCGGTAAAACTTGCCGCTGTGGTGAAAGTCTCCTTCCCCTCGGCGACAGGGCCGGCACTCATTGAGACCACTTTGGCAGAGAGTCTGCCCACCGCGCTAGCCCTGACAGTCAATGGCAACACGCTGTCGGTGCGGCTCAGCCTCCCGCAGAATCATGCCGAATGGACCGTGGTCAATCTCTACCCCATCAACGTGGCGGTGAAGGTGATCGTGCCTGAGGAACCGCTGCCTGTGACGGTCGCCGGGGGTGAAGGTGACGCCCCCTTCGCTGACGGTGGCAGCAGCAATGGCGGACAGGCAGGTAGCTCCAGCACGTCAAGCACTGATCCTGACCCTGGGATTGTGGGGTTTGATACAAAGCCCGCCAAGGAACTGAAGGTGGCCAAGCTGGAGCACGCGCTGGATGAAGAGCACAAGATCACCGCCTACTTGGACCATGACTGCTTCTTTGTGGTGATTGAGGCGTTGGAAATACGCGGTGTCATGCACCAGAGAGGGCAGGTGAAGGTGAAGATTTCCACCCATGGCGCGACCGACTACCCAGAGCACAACGATCCGGCTGGGGAGAATGAATGGATCAGCCTGGACCCCGTCGCCAGCCGCTGGGCCACCCCGGCGCAACTGCTCGTCGCTGACAAGGGCGTAGATGACCTGCCCGCCGGGCAGGATGTGCTGCCAGAGAATCCCGACGCGCCCTACCCAGCTGACGAACAGGCCAACGACCGCACACATGTGGTGGAGCTGGGTGGCACCGTTAAAATCGGACGCATCAAAATCCTCACCGACGAGCTGCCGCTGGACATCGAACTACCGGTGAGAAAGAAACGGGAAATCTCCGTCCGGGCGGTCTGCATGGATGATCAGGACATCAACGTGAGCGGGGCCAAACACTACTTCAAGATCGCCAACGAACGCCTCGCCCAGGTCGGCGTGAAGCTGAAGGTGGACAGCATCCTGCCCATGGCCGTGCCGACCAATCTCATAACCAACAGCAGCATCATGGCAGTGATCAAGCCCACGGGGGCTACGCGCTACACGTTGGGGCCTGAAGCCAAAGCTCTGGTGGACACCTACAAGGCGAAGCTTTACGCAGGCATGAAGGCGGACGACATGGTGGTGTTCTTTTGCGAGCAGGTGAAGTATCCGGGTGATAGTCCTGTCTCAGGGCAATGTGTTCGCGGCTTGGCGACATTCTCTAGCTATGCGAACTCAATTGGCAACTTCGCCGACTCGGGGTTCGACCCGCCAACCCCTGGCTATGTGAACAAGATTTTCATTTCAGATGAGCACCGTGGCATCTTCACCACGGCTCACGAGATCATGCATTGCATCTCGGACCACGGACACTACCAAGAGAACTACAACCCAGATGATATTGGTGCGTCACATCACAAGGTTACCCATAACCTGATGCGCTTGGGAACAACGCCGACAGAAGGGATTGGCGGCACCAAGCGGCTTCATCTTTTCAGGAAAAGCTGGTGTTCCCAACCAACTAAAAATGAGGACGTTATTCATCACCCTGCTTTTATCGCTTCCTCACTGGTGTCTATCTGCCGTTGACCCGCAAAGCCTCCAGAGTTTCGCTTCTGTTCCGCCCCAGGTAAAGCTTGCCTTCACCCATTTCTGCATGGGGCGTTATCAGCCTTTGTTTGCGAATAATGAAAAAGGTTTCGATGATTTAGCTGCGGCACCTGGGCTGATGCCAGCTCTAATCGAGTTGGCAGAAAAACTGGAGATACAGCAGGAGTGGGACGGCTTTACTCGCACTTGGGCTCTTATTGGCCGCAGAGTGGATGCGTCTCAAGAAGAGCAAGAATACGTTTATCGAAGACTGGAAAACCTTCTCGACACGCGGGCAGGTCCGCGAGTCGTCATCAAGAATGCTGGACTGGATTTTCTTGGACATTATCCGTCCAAGAGACATGAAAATCTTTTGATCGAATACTTATCGGACACAAAGGGAAAGGGATCCATATTTGGAATCGAAGATGCCGCTGCCAGCTTGGGCAAGATAGGCACAGCAGCCAGCATTGAGCCGCTAAAGGACTACATTCGAAGGCATACTCCTCCGCCCGGCGCGAAGTGGCGCAGCCATGACATTGCAACCGCCGCGCTGGAGCAGGTGCAGGCGCGTCTGGAAGCTCAGCAGCAGCGGCAGGCGACAACCCAGATGAAGAAGTCCACGCCCCCGCAAAAAAAGACTGGTGCTGATGGAGCAATGGCGCATACCGAGAGCACCGATGACATGCCATGGAGTGTGCTCGCCCTCATGGTCTTCGCTGCTCTCGGTTTGCTGTGGTTGCTGGTGCAGGGAGGTATTAAAGCAAGGCGCTGACCTCTGGCGAACCTCCCTGCTCACCCCCACTTCCGCACGCGGCTGTCGAGCTGGAAGACTTGGCCGCTGATGGCCTGGAAGCTGTCGAGCTGAACGATGAAGCGGGCGGCGTCAGCCACGGTGTTGAGCGTGCCGAGGCTGTGTGAGGCAAGAATGCGGTCGCGATGTTTGGACAGCGTGCCGCGCGTCATCTTGGTTTCAAGGAAGCCCGGCAGCACCGCATTGCAACGGATGCCGCGCGCGCCGTATTCGAGGGCGAGGCTTTGGGTGAGGCCGATGAGGGCGGCTTTGCTGGCGGCGTAGTTGGCTTGGCCTTCCACGGGGTGCAGGGCGGCGTAGCTGCTGACATTGAGGATGTGGCCGGAGCGCTGCCGGACCATGAGCTTCAATGCGGCGCGGGCGCAGCGGAAGGCTCCGTCGAGGTTCACGGCTTGCACGCGGTCCCACTGCGCGGTGTCCATGCGGAGGAAGGCGGTGTCGTCGATGATGCCGGCGTTGTTGATCAGCAAGTCGAGCCGGGTGAGCGGGGCGAAGTAGGCGGTGACGCTGGCGGTCTGGGTGACATCCAGCTCGGCCTTGCCGGGGGCGAGCACTTGCCAGCCGTCGGCGAGCAGGCGCTCACGCACGGCGAGGGCTAGGTCGCCCTCGCCGCCGGTGATGAGTGCCGTGCGTGCATGTGATGTCACGCGGCATGTGTGCGCAGTGCAGGCGCGGGGTCAATCAGCGATGCCATTGAAGACGACGGCGTGCTTGTCCCAGGCGAGCCGCGCCTTGGACATCTCGGCCAGGTAGCGCAGCAGTTCATCCATGGGCACGTTGCTCATGCTTAGGGTGATGGGGGTCTTGCCCAGCTCGGGATTGCGCACGATGAAGTTGCCCTTCACTTTGCCGCCAGAGGCATTCCCCGCCATGATGGAGAGGGCTTGCAGGCTTTCGCTGAGGGTGGCTTCGGCGACGTCGAACTTGGGGATGATGACGCTGGCGTATTGCTTGCGCAGGGAGGCGTCGTCGGGCTTGTAGGTCGCATTGATGCTGGCCAGGATGGCGCGGGTCTCGAAGTGCTTGGGGTTGAGCGTCAGCACTTGGCTGAGGAGCTGCCGAGCTTGTTCGATCTGGCCTTTGTAATAGGCCTCGCGCCCTTGGTTGAAGAGCATCTGAATGTCGGAGTCCGAAGCAGAGATCGCCGCAGTGGGGATGAGAACGCACGCGAGCAAGAGCCGCGCATCTGCACAGGTGAGGATAGCTTTCATAGTGCCCACATGTTGTGGTGTATACAGTGCATCACAAAAATGGGGGCGGGGTCAAGGATGGAATCTGAGGGGAGTGGAGGGTGGTTAGTGATTGGCGGCGTTCGAAGGGGTTGGACTCAACACTAAAAACGAAAGACTGATCACTCACCACTCCCTCCGGCCCGGCCTTGGTGATCCACCTTGAAGGAAACTATCTTGCCA
>CAXNNN010000288.1:0-5272 GCA_964203095.1 Verrucomicrobiaceae bacterium
TCGCATTTTTGCCTCGCACATGCAAGACATCGCACGGCTCATTTACTGCCCGCACAAAAATACGGATTCCCATCAGAAAGCACGTAGCCACCCTGTGCTCCGTCAGATAAAGCTGTTAATATTGAACCACATCGCACATGGGCAAGGAATACAGCATCACCCCCGTCACCGTCTCGCCCGTCGAGACCCAGTATCGCCGCATCGCCACCGCCATTCCGCACCCGGATTCCGTGCCCACGCTTGAGCGTCTCCGCAAGTATGAGCCCATCTCCATGCGTGGCCAGCCACCTATCGTCTGGGACCGGGCGGAAGATATTTTTGTGTTCGACAAGTATGGCAACCGCTGGCTGGACTGGAGTAGCGGCGTGCTCGTCACCAATGCCGGCCACGGCGTGCCCGAGGTGCGCCAGGCCATCATCGACCAAGTGAACAGTGGCCTGTTGCACAACTACGTCTTCCCCAGCGAAGAGCGCGGCGAACTGGCTGAGAAGCTGGCCAGCGTGGCCCCTGACGGCTTGAAGAAGGTCTTCCTACTCACGACCGGCAGCGAGGCGACCGAGTGCGCCATCAAGCTCGCCCGCAGTCATGGCATCAAGGTCGGCGGCACCAAGAAAATCGGCATCGTCGGCTTTAGCCGCGGCTTCCATGGTCGCACCCTGGGCAGCCAGCAGGCCGGTGGCATGGCTGGGCAGAAAGCCTGGATCGTCAACGAAGACCCCGCCATCCTGAACGCGCCCTTCCCCGATGGCTACTGGACGGAGGATACCAGCTTCGACAGCTTTCTGAAGTGCATCGCCGACCGTGGGATGACCGCGGAGAACATCGCCGGGGTCATGATGGAGAGCTATCAAGGCGTGGGCCCAGACTTCGCGCCCATGGAGTATGTGAAGCAGCTGCGCTCGTGGTGTGACACCAATGATGTGGTGCTCATCTTTGACGAAGTGCAAGCCGGTTTTGGCCGCACGGGCAAGTTCTGGGCCTTCGAGCACTACGGCGTTGATCCCGACGTCATTTGCTGCGGCAAAGGCATCTCATCGTCACTCCCACTCAGCGCCGTCATCGGTCGCGAGCGCATCATGGATCAATACGGCCCCGGCAGCATGACTAGCACACACACTGGCAACCCGGTCTGCTGCGCAGCCGCCATGGCCAGCATCAACAAGATCATCAACGACGACCTCACAGGCAATGCCGCCCGCCTTGAGCCCATCTTGTTTGCAGGCTTGAAGGCGATCCAGAAGAAGCACCCCACAGTCATCGGCAACGTCACAGCCGCTGGTCTTGTCGCCGGTCTCCAGACCGTCAAAGTCGGCACCAAAGAACCCGACCACGATCTCGCCCACCGCATCATCGAGCTCTGCTTCCAGCGCGGCCTGCTGCTCTTCGCCCCCGTCGGCGCGTGGGGCCAGACCGTCAAGATCAGCCCCCCGCTAACCATTCCACAAGGAGCGCTGGAAGAGGGCATTGCCGTGCTCACCCAAGCCGTGGATGATGCCGTTGCGGAGCGCCAGAGCTAAGCATCACCCAGCAGATCCAGCCCTTCATAGAAGCTATCCAACGGCACCTGGGACTCGATGCTCGGCAGCCGCAGCACACTGCCTGCGCCCAGAGATTCGAGGTTCCAGCGTTCATCCCCGTCTTCGAGTAGTGCTCGGCATACACGCGTGTCGGCGATACCAGAATGTAGTCCTGCAACTCTGCGATCAGCCGATACTGGGCGAACTTCGCGCCACGGTCATAGGCTTCAGTGCCGGGTGAGATCGCTTCGAAGATGGCCCCGGGGTTCACCACCGCATCCGGGATCTCGTCATCACGGATCACTGGGCGGCAAACGATCGATACATCTGGGTAGTGGTAGTTGTCCCCAGTTTTGATCTTGAGGTCAGAACTGAAAGGCTGGCACGGGCGGCCTTGCAGTTTGGCTTTCATGACTGCGATGATGCCCGCTGTGACATAGCAATGCACAGGCGTAGCCCCTGCCATAGCGGTGACCACGCCGTCCACATACTCATGCTTTACAGACGAGTCAGCCTCCAGTGCGGCATACTGGGGGATGGTGTAGAGTTTCTCAGCTGGCTGGCCCATTAGAAAAACTCTCCCATAAACACCGAACGAGCGCAAGACACCATGAGCGGCCAAGTTAATGCTTCCCACTGCCTGTCGCATCCTTCATCCTACGCCCCCATGAACCGCCGCTCCTTCTTTGCCTCGACCGCTGCCGCCTCGGCTGCGCTCGCTACTCAAGCCCGTGCTGACATCGCCAAATCGGCGGCGGACCCGGCTTACACTATCAAGAACAGCGGGCTGAAGCACACGGTCATGGGCTGGTGCTTCAATCCGATGAGCACGATGGACTTGGCCAAGCACTGCAAGGCCATCGGCTTGAAGGGGATGGAGGGCATCGACAGCAAGCTCTACCCGGACGTGAAGGCGCTGGGGCTCGGCATCTCGCTCGTCGGCTCGCATGGCTTTGCGAAGGGGCCGTGTGACCCCAAGCACTATGACTTTGCCTTGAGCAGCTTGCGCAAAGGCATCGACCTCGCCGCTAGCGTCGGCAGCAAGAAGGTCATCACCTTCACCGGCATGAAGTTCGACGGCATGGACCGCGACAAGGCCATCGCCGACTGCCTGCGATGCTGGAAGGAAGTGCTGCCCCAGGCCGAGGAGAAAGGCATCACCCTGGTGCTGGAGCATCTGAACAGCCGCGATGGCACGCACCCGATGAAAGGCCACCCCGGCTACTTCGGCGACGACGTGGACTTCTGCTTCGACTTGGTGAAGCAGATAGGCTCGCCCAACTTCAAGGTGCTGTTCGACGTGTATCACGTCAGCATCATGAATGGCGACGTCATCCGCCGCATCCGCGCCAACCACGAGTTGATCGGCCACTACCACACCGCCGGTAATCCCGGCCGCTGTGAGCTGGACGAGAACCAAGAGATCAACTACCCCGCCATCGTGAAGGCCATCACCGAGACCGGCTATCACGACTTCATCGCGCATGAGTTCATCCCAACCTGGAGCGACCCCGTGCTAGCACTCCGTCACGCGGCGATGGTTTGTGATGTGTAGGGGCGCAAAGCTCACGTCTTGCGATCAAGCAGCGGTCGTTGAACATCGCTGTATCCATGAACTCCGTTGAAGAGATTTCGGAAGCGTTGCACCGCTTGCCCGCTGAGCAGCGCTGGGGCTTGCTTCATCGTTTCTCAGACGAACTGTGGGCCGACTGGGATCAGCAGATCGAGTCGGACCTGAAGTCTGGAGGCTTGGATGAGCTTCTCGCCGAGGCACGGGCGGACATCGCAGCAGGACGAACCCGTTCCCTGGATGAAGTCCTCGACCACAGCTAGGTTCTGGCGCGGCTATCGGGAACTTCCGAAAGCGGTCCAGAGCGCTGCTAGGAAGCAGTATCGGCTCAGGCAGGACAACTCGCGCCATCGGTCACTGAACTTCAAACCGATTTGCCACCTTTGGTCGGTTCGATCAAAGCACCTAATTCTGGTTTTGGATCGGCACCCACGCCGAGTATGACCAGATTCTGCGCGATAATTAGATACGGCTAACCTATCTTGGCCACGACCTTGCATCTCTCCGGGCGTGCCAGCGCTTTCTTTTAGTACGCTTGCACTTTGTGCAAGATACGCTGCGCTCCCTTTTTGCAACCCTGCATCGGGTGGAAGGGGGACTGCTGTCGCTTTTTGAGACAGTGATGCAACTGGGAGACTGGCTGCGGTCGCTTTTTCAAGGCCTGCGGTCCCTTTTTGGCCCTGTGCGGTCCCTTTTTGTGCCTCTGCAGTGGCAGCAAGGGGTGAAAAAGGTGCTGCAATGGCAGAAAAGGGACTGCAGCACATCAAAAAGAGGCTGGGGGATCGGCGGGCAGGAACCGCAATGGTTTACCGGGGGTAGTGCCGGGCCTCGGTTGGTGCTGGTGCTCTCAGAGATGTGTTGCAAGGGCCAAAGGCGAAGGATGCACTTCTTGTTTATGGGCAAACCTGCCCGCGAGCAACCGTCCAGGGTCGGAAAGGGTGGGGGATGGCGCGCTGAAACGCGGCAGCGGGCGGGGGGAGTGGCCGAGATGGTCGCCGCCAGGGGAGGCGGTGGATTTGACGAACTCGATCAGGCCGATTCGTGGGGGATTGCTTGCCAACCTGGAAGCGACGATCACCGCACGCAGCGGGCGCTAGAATTTTCCAGGATGTTTAGGCCGAGTGTATAAAATGCCGCAGACCGTGCGTAGTTTATCACGAACCAACATCATGCCCCCCTCCATGAAAACGCCCCCGACGCTACGACACGTGCTCCTTACTTGCTTGGCCGCTCTGGCCTTGCCTGTGCACGCGGTCGATTTCGCTAAAGACATCCAGCCTCTGCTCGAAACGCGCTGCCTGGAATGCCACAACCCCAACAAGGTGAAGGGCGACCTCTTGATGGATACCGTGGCCAACATGGTGAAGGGCGGCGAGGCTGGCCCGTCGATCGTGATCGGCAAGGCGGACGAAAGTGAGCTGGTGAAGCGCATCGTACTGGAGAAGGGGCACGACGATATCATGCCACCCAAGGGCGAGCCGCTGACGGGGGAGCAGATCGGTCATCTTAAGCAATGGATCGCCGAGGGCGCGAAGGTGCCAGATGGTTTGGTGATGGCTCCCAAGTCGGCTGATGAATTGAGGTCCATCGCTGCACTGCAGGCCAAGATGGCCACACTGGAGTCGATTGAGATCCTGCCTGCCAACTTCAATCTGGAAACCAAGCTCGACTCGCATCGCGTCATGGTGCTCGCTCGCTTCCAGGATGACACGACCCGCGACGTGACCAAGCAAGCTACGCTGCAAGTGGGCAACGCTCAGTTCGCCAAGTTGACCGGTGACAAGTTGACCCCTGTTGCCGATGGCAGCACCGAGATCGTGGCTAGCATGGGTGGCAAGACCGTCAAAGCCCCCGTCGTGGTCAAGGATGCGGTCAAGGATCGTGCGGTGTCTTTCAATCTAGACGTGATGCCGATCTTCATGCGCACGGGTTGCAACTCCGGTGGTTGCCACGGTGCCGCACGCGGCAAGGATGGCTTCCGCCTGTCGCTGTTCGGCTACAACCCCAACGACGACTATAAGAACCTGACCCGCGAAATGGTCGGTCGCCGCGTGAACTTGGCCATTCCTGAAGAGAGCACTCTGATCGAGAAGTCCATGGGGGCCGTGCCGCACAGTGGCAATCAGTGCTTCGACGAGAAGTCCGAGTATTACGCCACCCTGATCAACTGGATCTCCAATGGCAC
>CAXNNN010000289.1:0-5271 GCA_964203095.1 Verrucomicrobiaceae bacterium
GCGCGCAGCCGTTGGCGGAAGGCGCTGCTGCCATACTGGCTGCCACGGTCGCTGTGAAAGATGATGCCTTGGGTGCCACGTCTAGCGGCGAGGGCGGAGTCAAGGGCCTCGACAACCAGATCACTGCGCAAGTGATCGCGCAGACACCAGCCGACAATGCGGCGCGAACACAGGTCGATGACCACGGCCAGATAGAGCCAGCCTTGCTCGCTGGGGATATAGGAACCGAGGGACGAGGTAGCTAGCCGAAGGCTACCCCGAAGGAGTGGCTGCCGTGAGGCGGCAGCCAGCAAATGTCGCCCGCCCAGATCTCCAACTCCTGGGCGACTTCGGCGACGGGATTACCAAGGTTGAGCAGGCCGACTGCCTTGTCTTTGAACTCCTGGGTGTAGCGTTGATAGGCTTTCTTGTTCATGGTTTCTGGCATGTTGGGTTTCCGTTTGTCCCTGGTCCAGAAAGTTAGAGCACCTCACTTTGCGCAGAGAAGGCAGTGCGAAGTCTTCTCCCCTATTGACCTTCCGCAATGCGCCGATGACTGCTGCATGGTAGCATTTGATTCATGACTGCTTTCCAAATTAGCTGAAGGGCACCTCTGGAAACCTCCTCTCGCAGAGGACTTGACTTCGCCCCGCGCTGGTAGAGCGCTACGTCCCCATAGCGCCGCCGCCGAGGCGTGGGACGTGGCGATGCGGCACTCTGACGCGAAATCCCGTCGTGTATCCGGCGCGTTGAGACAACGCGCCCTAACGATCATGGACACTGCGACGGCAGTCGAAAACGGGTTTCCAGAGGTGCCATGAACTTCGAAGCGAGGGACTCGCGAATGCAGGTCTCGGTGGGTGGGGGCGATGCCCGCTGATTCGTTAAAACCATCATGCGGATGGTCGGACGATTTTCGTTTAGTTTTGTGCTGATGCAAGACGCTTGCGCCGCGAAACAGGTTCTGCCGAGCAAACAGTTGCGTGCCCCAGTGCCCATGCTTGGATGCCTTCACTGATGAAGTTGTCCAAGAAAACGGAGTATGCCCTGCGCGCCCTGGTGGTCATGGCGCGCGATACCGCGGGCCGCACGTTTTCCATCCAAGAGATCGCGACAGCGGAGCGCATTCCTCTCAAGTTCCTGGAGCAGATTCTTCTCGTGCTAAAGAACGGCGGTATTCTGCGCAGCAAACGTGGGGTGGGCGGCGGCTATCAGATCGCCAAGCCTGCCGCGCGCATCACCATTGGTGAGGTGCTGGAGTTGATCGATGGCCCTTCCGAACCGGTGGCCTGCTCAACGGTAGCGCACAAGCAGGTGAACTGCGAATGCGGTATCATGGGCGGCTGCGCGCTCGGTCAGACACTCGCTGAGCTGCGCGATCAAGTGCATGAGTGGCTGCACCGCACCACGATAGCCGATGTGATCGAGCGCGAGCAGGCGCGCACCGGAGCCTCGTTTGATATCTGATTGCTAGACGAGACAACGCGACGCCCCATGTCGCCCACTACGCCAGCGCCTTTTGCATTCGTTTCTGCAACTCGGCAGCCTTGGCGTCTTCGCCAATCGAGCCCAGCAGGGCCAAGTAGTCCTCGCCTGTTGCTTGGAAGCTTGCCGATTTCTCCGGGAGGTTCTTCTCCAAAATGTGGAGCGCCGCCTCGAAGCTTTGCATAGCTGCTTCGTTATTACCCAGTTCATAATGAACGGCAGCAATGTTGCCATGCGACTGGGCGACATCGGGGTGAATTGCACCAAGCAGTTGCTCACGAAGCTTGAGCGCTGTGGTAAAGACTTCCCGCGCCTGATCCGCAAAACCAGCGGCATAATAGAGGCTGCCCAGGTTATTGTAGAGAGATGCGTATTCCACCGTGGCGTCTCCCGTGGTCTTCTCTAGCGCCTCGACTGCCCGCAGGTAGTGCTGCTCGGCAAGTGCGAACTTCCCTTGCCGCTTGTAGATCAGTGCCACGTTATTGCGCAGCTGGCCCGAGGTCTCGATGTCCGGCGGCTCCAGAGCCTCCAGGTCCTCGATAGCCTGTTCATACATGGGCAGGGCTTCGGCTTCCTGATCGTTAAAGTCAAGCAAGGTGGCCAAAGCGATGCGCAGGCGTGACTTTCGATGCCGGCCCAGGCCCGCCTTCTCAGCTAGGTCCAGTGCTTCTTTGTAGTGGGCTGCAGCCTCAGCGACCTTGCCAACCGCCACCCGCACTGTCGCCAATTGATCCAGCGCCTCTACCAACTCAGGCAAGAGGTTAGGCTCACCCGCTGCCGCCAAGCGCGCCGAAACGAGCACCTGAGTGGCAGCCGCCAGCGCCGCATCCGTCTCGCCCTCCGCGAGCAAGGCTGCAACGGGGTTTTCTAGCGAAGGGGTGAGATTGGAGTCGGAGGCAGGCATGAATGGTTAGAATCGACGAGCTGTTGATAACATCGCGCGTTGCCATGGCTGCCAGCAAGAAAAAAAGCAGTGACATTGTAAGTGCGATGAACCAGAAACCTTCGAGGCATGACCCGAGTCGAGGTTCTTTTTCATCCAGATCATAACGATGCTCCATTCTCCGTGAACCGCACTTACTCCCTTGCTATGGAGGAGGCTGTGCCCATGGCTTGGGCATCCTTACCGCCTTATGGAAGCTACTCATTTTGAATCCCTACGCCTAGCTTACTGGGTTACCTTTGCGCTATTCATCGGAAGCCTGCTCATCGGACTGTGGAAGCGCCGAGGAACGCCAGCCGCTGAGCACGATGAGCCGCAATCCAAGGTGGGTGCCCTGGACGCAGCCTTCATCTGCGGATTGGCATTTTTGTGCGGACTTACCTACGTCTTCGGCATGGACACGACCGGTGCAACTGGCGGTCAACTGCCCGTTATCACCACTGCTCAGGTGGTCGGCAGTGCGCTGGTGCAGGTGCAGTTCGCCGTGCTGCTGGTGCTTTACTTGCGACTGGTGCGTGGCTTTGCGCCAGGAGCGTTCCTGGGGCTGCGGGCGCGCTCATTCGGTGCGGTGCTGGCGTGGGCTGGCGGCGGGCTCTTCGTTACGGTGCTGCTGATGTATGGCATGATGATGGCGTGGTGGCATGGCGTCTTGGGCACGGCGCCGCCGGAGGACTCGGACCAGTTGATCGTGAAGGTCTTCCAGCAGTCGAAAGACAACGGCCTCCGGCTTGCGATCATTTTCTCGGCGGCGATTGTGGCTCCCCTGACAGAGGAGCTGACTTACCGAGGGCTGATCTACGGCTTTGCCCAGCGTCTCACCGGACACTGGCCCGCGGCGATCCTTTGCTCCGCGCTCTTCTCGCTGGTGCATGTGGACGCAGTCGCCTCGCTGCCGTTGTTTGTGCTAGCGGTAGGGTTGGCCACGGCCTACCACCGCAGTCGCTGCCTATGGGTGCCCATCCTGATGCACATGCTGTTCAATAGCTGGAACCTGGCGGCCATGCTGCTGGACATTGCCCCGGCCCCCTGAGAGACTTCACTTTGATCTCGACAGAGAGGCGTTGGATTGCGGATGCTCTGGATCTCCCGCCCACGCCATGACATTTCACGCACCGCACGCCACCCAGGCAGAGATTGAACAGCAACGCGCGGCCCAGACCCCGCCGCCGCTGCCACGTAAGAAGGATATCGCGGACGACCTCGGCATGAGACTGCTCATGCCCGTGGGCCGCTCGGGCTGGGCCATTGCAGCTGGGTATGCGGGATTGTTTGCGCTCGTCGTCATCCCGGCACCGCTGGCATTGATCCTCGGCATCATCGCCGTGTGGGACATTCGCAAAAGCATGCGCACCGATCGTCCGAAATATGGCATGGGCCGCGCCATCTTTGGCTTGGCCACTGGTTTCCTGGGCACGGCCTTCTTGGTCACCATGCTGATCCTTGCGGCCATGTCTGGGAAGTAACGGCGGTTAATCAGCATCCATTGACAGAAGCCGCCTCTATCGCTCGATTTTTGACCATTACTCTATGAAGAAATACAACGTTGGAATGATTGGCTACGGCTGGGCCGCAGGCGCGCACATTGACTCGATCAACAAGACCAGGCAAGCCCAGGTCACGGCAGTGTATTCATCGCGCAAGCTGGACGACGCCGAGCTGACCGCGAAGCACGGCAGCCCGATCAAGTGCTACACGGATCTGCACGAGATGCTGGCCGACCCAAGCATCCACGTCGTTGACATCTCCAGCTACCCCAGCCAACACGCCGACCAAGCCATCGCTGCGGCCAAAGCGGGCAAGCACCTCATTGTCGAGAAGCCACTGGCCATGAACCTGGCCGACTGCCGCGCCATCGTGGAAGCCGCTGAGGCAGCCAAAGTGAAGGGCTGCGTCTGCTTCGAGTGCCGATTCAGCGGCCAGTTCATCGGCACCAAGGCCGTTGTTGACCAGGGCCTGCTTGGCGAACTGCACTATGGCGAAGTGGACTACTACCACGGCATAGGCCCTTGGTATGGTCAGTTCCGCTGGAACACGGCCAAGAAGGACGGCGGCTCGGCCCTACTGACCGCCGGCTGCCATGCGCTGGATGCCCTCCTCATGTTCATGGGCACCGATGTGGAGGCCGTCAGCAGCGTCAGCACTAAGTCCAAGAGCGACATCTTCGCCCCCTATGAATATGACACCACCAGTGTCACCCTCGTCCACTTCAAGGGCGGACGCGTGGGCAAGTGCGCGGCGGTCGTGGATTGCTTGCAGCCATACTACTTCCACACCCACCTAGTCGGCAGCCAAGGCAGCCTCTTGGATGACAAATTCCACTCAGCCAAGCTGAAGTCCGACAAGGGCGGCTGGAGCAAACTGAACATGAAGATGCTGGATAGCGGCGATGTCAGTGACCATCCTTACCAAACCCAATTCCAGGCGTTCTTCGATGCCTTGGACGAGGGCAAGGACATGCCTCTCACCAGCCTGCGCGAGAGCCTCAAGACCTTCGAAGTTTTGTTCGCTGCCGACAAGAGTGCAGAGGAAGGTGGACGCCTGGTCAGGCTGAGCGAGGTGGCGTAGTTGCCCTGCTAACCCATTGCCCCCTCAAGCCTGCAAATACGGCAGAGGGGGCAAAGGGAGCGGGCTCGATCTGAGCTGTTTCGCTCAGTCCTTGGAGCGCTGCATCTCAAACACGCCGTGATCGCCTGCGGCATGGTAGCGAGCGCTGAACATTTGGCCTGTGATGGTGCCCTGCGCGGTGAACTGACCCAAGCTACCAAGGTCGTGCTGGGCGGTGAATTTCACGCCCTGGGCCTGCGACTGCAACACGTGCGTGGCCTTCATGCTGCCACTGAAGATCTTGGCCCAAGTCGCATGGT
>CAXNNN010000290.1:0-5238 GCA_964203095.1 Verrucomicrobiaceae bacterium
CTGACCTGCGCGCCACCGAAACTACGATTCGCCAACATACCGCCGTATTCACGGGCAAAAGGCACGCCTCGGGCCACGCATTGATCGATGATGCTCGTGCTGACTTCCGCCAGACGATGCACGTTGCCCTCGCGAGCACGGAAGTCACCGCCTTTGATCGTGTCGTAGAACAGGCGGTAAACACTGTCGCCATCGTTCTGATAGTTCTTCGTCGCATTGATCCCGCCCTGGGCAGCAATCGAGTGCGCGCGACGCGGGCTGTCCTGGAAGCAGAAGCACTTCACTTTGTAACCCAGTTCCGCGAGCGAGGCCGCTGCGCTGGCTCCGGCCAAGCCGCTGCCAACGACAATGACAGTGAACTTGCGCTTGTTCTTCGGGTTGATCAGTTTGGAATCGCGCTTGTGCTTGGACCACTTTTCAGCAAGCGGGCCGGAGGGAATCTTAGAGTCGAGGGGCATGGCAGCAGAGGAGAGCTAAGGGCTAAGGGAAGTTCAGTGGCCGTATCCGAAGAGCCAAATGCTCAGCACAATGGTCGCGTTGCCAGCGAAGATGAGAAGTGCGTAGGCCCAGCCCATTTTCTTGAATAGAGGGGCCGTCTTCTCGGTGTTCAGGCCGAGGGTTTGGAACAGGCTGCTGACACCGTGGCTCAGGTGCGAGCAGAGCAGCGCCATCGCGATCAGGTAAAAGATGCTCGCCGGTGCCCAAGAAAAGCCATCGACCACCATCTTGTAAACGTTGTGCACCTTCTCACCGTCTAGGTCATATGTGTAGAGCGCAGGGTTGTTGTATTGGTTCCCCACGCGCGCCGTGTAGTGCAGGATGTGGTAAATAAAGAAAGCGAGGATGGTCAGACCGCTCCAGATCATCGTGCGGCTTGACTTGCTCGCTTCCTGAAACTCCTTCTTGCCGTAGCGTGCCTTGCGCGCTGCGCGGTTGGCCTTGGTCAGCTGGATCGTCAGCACGACGTGCAGGATCATGCTGCCAAAGATACCAGCACGGGCGATCCACACCCCTGCACCGTGCAGCGCGGTGTGCAGCATGTGCCCATATTCATTGATGGCGTGGGGTCCGGCGAAGATCAGCAGGTTGCCGATCAGATGCCCCAGCAAAAAAACCACCAGCACAAGGCCGGTGAGGGCGACGAGAATTTTCTTGCCAATCGAGGATTGGTAAAAGGCGAGGAGCGAGGCGATCATGGACTTCAAAAGTGGATACGGGCGAGGCGTCACTGGGGCGACATGTCATAAATAACCACCTTGTCCCAGAAGGTCTTGCAGGTGTCGATGAAGCGCTGGTGATCTTTGCATTCCGACTGGTAGAAGTCGTGTTCAGCGATGGTCTTGAACTGCACGATCAGACTCCAGTCGAAGCTCAGATCGCACACCGGACGCGGCTCCACGGCGGCAGGCTTGCCCGACCATGCGGCTGCGAGGTAAGGGATCTTGGAGACCAAAATCAGTTCGTTCTCAAAAGTCTCCCGGTCCGCATCGGACAGGTCCTTCTTCAGCCAAAAATACACGCAATGAAACATATCGGCTTCGATTCTGGCGAGCACGCCGGGCCGGGCAAGTGCATTGTGTGTGCAATCCCTGGTATACAGAAGGACATATCACGCATCTACCTTCGTGAACTCTCCATCCACCAAGCGGAAACTGCCGCGCGCGTTCTTGGCTTGCAGCGCTTCTGGCAGGCAGTCGTCGGGGAAGCCTTGGTAGCAAACGGGGCGAACGAAGCGGTAGATGCTGGCGGTGCCGATGCTGGTGAAGAAGCTGTGGCTGGCGGCGGGATACGGGCCGCCGTGGTGCATGGACGGGCAGACTTCAATGCCGGTGCCGAAGCCGTTGAAGATGATGCGGCCCACCTTGCGCTCCAGGATGCGGACGAGGTCGGCATGCTCGCGCAGATCCTCGGGTGTGCCATGGATCGCAGCGGTGAGCTGGCCGTCCAGCGTCTTGGCAAAGCGCAGCAGGTCGGCCTTGGTCGCACACTTGGTCACGATGGAGCACGGGCCGAAGACCTCGTGGCGCAGATGGTCGTTGGCTTCCAGCGTGGGCAGGTCGGTGCTGTAAATGACGCACTCAGCCTGCGTGGCCTCGCTGCTGGCAGCGGCGCTGGATTTGCCTGCAACGTTAACGCCTGGGGTCTTGGCGATGCCTGCATTGCCATCGACATACGCGGTGCGGATGCCGGGGTGCAGCATGGTGGAAGGCGCGACCTTCGCCGCCGCATCGGCAGCGGCTTGGACAAAGGCGTCCAGCTCAGCCCCCGCCACGCCGAGCACTAGCGCCGGGTTCGTGCAGAACTGCCCCACGCCCATGTTCACACTGCCGATGTAAGCCTCGGCCATCGGCACGGCGCGAGTCTTCAACGCTCCAGGAAGCACGAAGACGGGATTCACGCTGCCCATCTCGCCGTAGAAAGGAATCGGCACCGGGCGGTTGTTTGCGATGTCTTGCAGCGCGCGTCCGCCCTTGAGCGAACCAGTAAACGCGACCGCCGTTGTCAACGGGTGACGCACCAGCGCGGCCCCCATCTCATTGCCCTTGCCATGCACCAGATTGAAAGCGCCCGCAGGCAGCCCTGCCTCGGCGAGCGCCGCATACACGGCACCGGCCAGCATTTCGCATGTGCCCGGATGGGCCGGATGACCCTTCACCACGACGGGGCAGCCAGCCGCCAACGCACAGATCGTGTCCGTGCCGACCACACCAATCGCAAAAGGAAAGTTGCTCGCGCCAAAGACAACGACGGGACCGATGGGCTGCATGACGCGGCGCACATCCGGCTTCGGCAGTGGCTGACGATCGGGGATCGCATGATCAATGCGTGCCTCGGCCCAGGAGCCTTCGCGAATGAGATTGGCGAAGAGCTTGAACTGCCCAATCGCGCGGCCACGCTCACCCGTCAGTCTTGCCATCGGCAGCGCAGTCTCGGCGAACGCACGCTCCAACAAGGCATCGCCCAGGCCTATGACCTTGTCAGCGAGCAGGTCGAGGAACTTCGCCCGCGCATCGGGACCCGCCGCACGCAGCGCATCGAAGGCATCGTCCGCAGCATTCAGCGCGGTATCCACCTGGGCAGCCGTGGCCTCGCCAAAGGCAGGCTCAAGCGGCTGGCTGGTGCTGGGATTGATGGCGTGGAATGTCGCGCCGTCGGCAGCGATGGATTGTCCGGCGATAAAGTGGTGTCCGTGGAGGCTCATGATGCGCAGTTTCTAGCGCGGCCAGCCGGAGTGTCCAAGACGAAAACAAAAAGCCCGCAGACAGGGTGGCCTGCGGGCATGATGGGTGACAACTGAGTTCGGGTGTCTGCGGCGAGTGTCTTTTGGCGTGAAGTGATTGGTGTTTTGATTTCAGAACTAACTACCATGCACTCCTCACCAAACACCTTCCATCCTGGGGCTATGCGATAAATCGAACATTCCCCACAGCACCTGCCGCCATCGCGGCGTGCTGCGCATCCGTGCAGGCCGAGTCAATCGGGGCGTCCGGCGCGGCATCGCTCTCTTCCAGCAAGTTGTTGGCGATCATGTAGCGTTCGACCTCTTCGCCGCTGATGTCGGCGAGCATCACGCCATTGATCTCGACACATGGCGACAAGGGTTGGCCGCTCTTCTGCTCCATCTCCCAGCGCAGGGCCGGGTTCTTGATGATGTCCTTCTCTTCGTAAGGCAGGTCATACTTGCGGAAGATGGCGCGGACGCCTTCGCTCCAGCCGCAGTGAGTTTTGACGTAGGCGGTGATGGTGGGTTTGCTCATGGGTAGGGTGTGTTACGAGCGAATGGTGGAGCAGAGCATGAAAAAATGCAATGCCCTGTGCGACTGCAGTGTGCATGGGCGAGCCTCAGATGCACGTTTCTCATTCCTGCCAACTCAATCGCCTTGGAGTTGTAGTTGGCCTCTGTGATGCCGGAGATGCTTACCTTGACCAACATCCAAGATCTTCGCTCAACGATTCGCTGACCAAGAAAGCTAAGCGCTGGAACAAGTTCCAATCAGGTCAGGCCAGCTACAAAGAGATAGCGCCACGACGATGCTAAAGATGCGGACTCGACGGCGGCATGCGCACTGCTTCCTGCTCAGAAAGGAGCGAACACCTCATAGTCGCGCTATTAAAGCCAATGAGTGATCATTCAAAACTCATCGCGACCGACTGCTACCACCCCAACCTTGCCAACGATCATGCATTTACCGAGCACCATAAGAGGCCTGAACCCTGTGATTGCCGAGGTCGCTATGTGATGTTATGCGTTGTGGCATGGCGATGATGACGCATCGAACGACCTTCGCACTCGACGAGGGAACGACCACCCGCATCAAGAGCCGTTCCAAGCTTTGGAAAGCGTCGCAGGCGGCAGTGGTGCGACGTGCGGTTTCCTTAGCTGAGCAGCCAATCGCAAAGCCAGATCCCGTGGCCCTGCTTGAGCAACTGCATTCCACGGGCGAAGGTCTCCCGGCCAAGGTCGCTAAGGCCTACCTCAAAGAGGTGCGGCGGGACCGCCAATAGGGCAGCACGAAAATTGATAGCCTTGGCTCTGCGGCGAATGGAACCCTTATTCTCCGCAAATCCTGTGGCGAATCCAAGAGCCGCCGCCGATAGACACCCGCGCTGTGAGTCGTTACGTGCAGCTCTCCGAACTGCCCCATGCAACGCTCCCGCCTTCTGCCTCTCATCCTCCTTGCGCTCGGCGCTTCGTCTTTGCACGCGGCGGACCCGAAAAATGAACAGCCCCTCGCACCAGGCGGTATCTATCGAGCGAATGACCCGAACCGCCCTCGGCCACCGGTGATCACGCCACCGGGCTTCAGCACGCAGGACAAAGCCGGGGCTGCGCCTTCCGACGCGATCAACTTGTTTGATGGCAAGGACTTGTCGAAGTGGATGCGCGAGCCGCGCAAGGACTCGCCCCCTGGCGATGACAAGCCGACGTGGAAGGTCGAGAACGGCTACATGGAGATCGTGGGCAAGAGCGGCAGCATCCGCACCCGCGAAAAGTTCAAGGGCGACTACCAACTGCACCTCGAGTGGTGCACGCCGAAGGAGGTCGTGGGCAATGGCCAGGGACGCGGCAACAGCGGCGTCTTTATCGAAGGCTTCCCGGAGATTCAGGTGCTCGACTCGTATCAAAACGACACGTATCCCGATGGCCAGGCAGCGGGGCTCTACAAGAACTATCCGCCCATGGTGAATGCCAGCCGCAAGCCCGGCGAGTGGCAGACCTATGACATCTTGTTCGAG
>CAXNNN010000291.1:0-5232 GCA_964203095.1 Verrucomicrobiaceae bacterium
AGGCCAAAGGCCTGAGCTATCGCAGCCCAGGGCAACGCCCTGGGTGACTGAGGAACAGATGACCAGCCCTGTAGGGGCGACCCGTCCAACACCGCCCCATTGTCCCGCCCCTTCATGGCTGATCCATGCGGGGGGTGTGGGTCCAGGGGCGATGCCCCAGGCCGAGATGGGGATGGGCCGGTTGGCCCGTGGTGCTGTCGCTTTCTTTGGTGGCCTTAGCGCTGGCCTGTGATGGCGGGGCGATCTGAGGGGGCCTGGCTTGAGGGCGCGAGTCCGCCACGGGGGAGAAAGCCTGCGAAACCCTGCCTTTTTGATCTTGCCAATGGGGGCGTGGGGCTGCAGGGCTGATGGCTCTAGGGCGGGCGCGGGGTGGCGAGGGCGAAAACGGGGTCGGAAACGGGTTTTCAGGCCTCAGATTTTGATTTTCCGTCGTCTGGAAAGCGTTTCCCGGGGACTCAAATGCGTTTTTAGCCGTCTGAAAAGGGTTTCCATGACTCTGGCGCGTCGGGGGAGAGCTCTGGGACGCCGGGGGAGACCTGGGGAAAGGAGCGCGGGTACTCTGGCCCGCTTTGTTTGATGAGGCGGCGGAGCCGCGATGGCTATGGAAGCGGACAGGAGTATCCGCGCTCCTTTAGGGGGCGGCGCGCTTCTGTGAGGGCGTGCACCGGAGATCAAGACATCACCGATCAGCAAAATAGGTATCCTCGTGGCTATACGGTGGTGCGCAGCAGCAGAGGAAGCGCAGGGTCTGCGCGGCGGTGATTTGGTGCCAGGTACCGGCGGGGATGAGGATGGCATCGCCGGGGCCGACCGGGAGCTGCTCGCCGTCGATCTCCATGGTCCCCTGCCCTTCGAGGATGAAGTAGAATTCTTCGCTGAGCTTGTGATAATGTCGCTCGGTGGGCTGGCCGACGGGAACCACGGCTTCCGCGAGGCTTTGGTTCTGCACGGGGGCGTTGGTCTTGTCCAGGATGCTGCGGATGGTGCTGCCGTCCTTGGTGGTGAAGGGCGTTTGCTGGGAAAGCTGGTTGATCGTCATGCCCGGCTTCGCTACTGCTAATGACTAACTATGGCCACCGGATTTCGCTTTGATCACTGCACCGCTGTCATCACGGGGGCTTCGTCAGGACTGGGGGCTGAATTTGCCCGTCAGCTGGCCCCTCAGGCGAAGACGCTGCTTTTGGCGGCTCGCCGTGAAGAGGCGCTGAGTGAAGTGAAGGCGCAGCTGCTGGCCGAGCACCCGGCTTTGACCGTGCATGTGTGCGTGGCTGACATCGGCACCGAGGCAGGCCGCGCTCGCCTGATTGCGGCGGTGGATGAGTCTGGCCTAAAGCCGAACCTGCTGATCAATAACGCGGGCGTGGGCGACTACGGTAGCTTCACCAGTGCGGATGAAGCTCGGCTACGTGGCCAGATCGAGCTTAACATCACGGCGGTGGTGCTGCTGACGCAGGCGATGATCCCACGATTGGTCGCTACGGCGGAGCGCCCGGCGGGGGTGCTGAACGTGAGCTCCCTGGCGGGCAATCTGCCCATGCCGGATCTGGCCGTGTATGCGGCGAGCAAGTCCTTTGTGACCAGTTTCACGGAAGCGCTGCGGATTGAAGTGGCCGATCAGCACATCATTGTCAGTGCTGTGTGCCCTGGGCCGACGCCGACGAACTTCGGCAAGAATGCGCGGCGCGAGTCTGGCGAAGATACGAACCGCAGTGGGCAAGGTCTGCTGCGCGTGCTGCCTGCCGTGGTGGTCGCACGGGGCCTGCGCGCCCTGGCACAACGGGAGGCGGCGGTGTTCCCTGGGCT
Organism: Verrucomicrobiaceae bacterium; assembly: GCA_964203095.1. Lineage (GTDB taxonomy): Bacteria > Verrucomicrobiota > Verrucomicrobiia > Verrucomicrobiales > Verrucomicrobiaceae > JAEUHN01. Next base: position 1,804 of record CAXNNN010000291.1, read on the forward strand.
GGGCGTGTCCATCGTGGCGCCCTTGTTCCGCATGATGCCACGGGCGCTGATGCGGTGGCTGATCGAACGTCGGCATAAGAAGGCGGCATGACATGGCTGCGCTGGTTTCTGTGGCTGTGCGTGGCCTGGCCATGCGCGGCGCAAACGCCCGCCAAGGTCTGGCGGCTGGACCGTGCAGCCCCGGCGGTGAATCCGTCGCTGCGCGGCTTGCAGTTCGCCGTGCTCACGGCCACGCAGACGCGACAAGACCTGATCCTGCGCGTGGGCATTTTCAATGGCAATGCGGAGAGCGCCTCGGGCAGTGCTGCTCTGTGCAGTGAGGATGTGTCGCTATCCGCGATGACCGAGGGACGAGTGATCAAGAGCCAGCCCACGACGATCACCTTAACCGACCTCTTCGGCTCCGGCACCCTGCGCTCGCACACGCTGCACACGAGCGTGATGACCTTTGCCTGGGGACAGCGTGAGGCTCGGCTGGAGAAGGTCGGGTCGCTCATCCTGTCGGTGAGAGGCTTCAGCCCGCTGGTGCTGATGTTCGAGGACGCGAAGCTCATCACGCCCATGGACTGGGCCAGTGTGCAGCGCCGCTCGCCGCTGAACCTGGAGGTCAAGCCGAAGGCCGAAGGTGTGGCCATCTTCCCGATGAAGCTGCACGCCCTGACCGTGCAAGACGAGTCGCTGGAGCTAACGCTGTCCTTCCGCAACGCCGCGCGTTTCCCTGTCACGTGGAAGGGATCGCTCAATGGCAGCATGAGCCTGCTGTTCACGCCCAGCGGCGAACGATTAGCGCCGATCAACGTGTCAACGACGCTGCGCGACCGCATTGCCCCTGAGGGCAGGGTCTGGTCCGCAGGCGAGGACAACCTGGGCTCGGTCCGCTTTCCCCTGCCCCACGCACATGAGGGCCATCAGCTGACCTTTGTGATGCCTGGCTATGAACTGGTGCGGCTGGTCTATGATGCCGAGCAGCGCCTTTGGCTGCCGGGTCTGCGCGCTCAGTCGGTCGATGCGGAACCCAGCAAGGCCGACGCCGTGCTGGCCGAGGAGCGCGCCTTCTCCGACCTGAAAACCTTTTGGCAACAGATGGCCCACGACATGATGCAGCGCCGGGAGAAGACATTCCTCAGCCGCTTCCGTGGCGAGGCACTAGCGGGTCAGCAACTCGTCTGGCCGTCGTGGCTGCGCGCCCCGGTATCCAGCCTCGAGTTTCGCCTGTCCGAGGCCCAGCGAGTGAAGCCCGATGCCAAGGGCCGTCTGTCGAACGTGATGGTCGAGATGAGTTACACGCTTGCCTCCCTTCCGCAGGAGAATGTCTTCATCGCCAGCCTGGAGTGTGCTCTGCGGCGCGATGACTCAGGCCAGTGGCAGGTGGAGTTCATCGACTATCAGCACGGGCTCCCTTTTTGGCTCCTTGGGTTCACCCAGGTGCAGAACTCGGAGCACTTCATGGTCCTGCATCGTGCGCAGGAGGACGATGTGAAGCAGGCGAAGCTCGCCTTGAAACAACTGGAGAAAGCCTACGGGCGACTGGCCAAGCTGAACCTGCCGCTGAAGGCTCGCTACGCGGCCTTCGCCATCTCACGAAAGGAGGACTTTCAGAAGCTCACCGATCGCGATGCCGACACGTATGCGGGGGCTGCATCATCGGCCTACTCACGCTTGGGCCATCGCATTCGCGTCATCAATCAAGCCCTCTACCTGAACGACTATCGCTTCTTCACCCTGCAACGGGCGTGGGTCAAGCAGGACCGGCAGATCACCATTCAGCATGAACTGGGGCACCTGGCACTGGCAGAGCTGACACGGCCCTGGACGCCGACTTGGCTGGTCGAAGGCGCGGCCATGCACTACGCCGAGCAGTGCGATTCCTTCACCCGCAACGTGCTGCGCCAGAGCTTGACGCCGGATACGACGCTGATGTCTCTCTCACGCCTGCCCTATCTCGGGATCGATACCAAAGACGCCACCCAGATCATGGTGCAATACCAACTCAGCGGCGAGACGGTGAAATGGATCGTCAAACGCTACGGCACGGCGGCGATGCTGAAGCTCTATGCGGCCTACGCCAACACCATCCCTGAAGAGTGGAACAGCGCGCGCGAAGACTCCAGCACGCGCATGGCCACGGCGCGACAGCGTGTGGCGAGCCGTCTGCTAGCGGAGCAGCTCGGCGGTCTCACGCTGGAGCAACTGGATGCGCAGATGCGGCTGGGCTTGCTGCGCTGATCGTTCCCCAACATTCCTCGCTAGACTTGGGTCGGAGAAACCGATTGAATTCATCTCGCCATGAAACTCATCCTCCCTGCCCTCTTGCTTGCCTCGTCCCTGCTGACCAGTGCCCAAACGGTGCTGCCACGTCCGCTGCGAGAGCTCTACAGCAGCGAGTTCCCCTTCAACAAGGAAGCCGCGTCGGTGGGCTGGGAGCAACGGCGGCAAGACATTCGCAATCGCATCCTGCTCGCTTGTGGGCTGCTTCCCCTGCCGACCAAGACACCGCTGAACGCCGTCATTCATGGCCGGATCGAGCGCGACGACTACACGATTGATCGCGTGTTCTTCGAGAGCTTCCCTGGGCACTACGTCACGGGCAATCTCTACCAGCCGAAGCAAAAGCCCAAGGATGGCAAGATGCCCGGCATTCTGTGCCCGCACGGTCACTGGCCGAATGGACGCTTCATGGACCTGGGCAAAGATAGCGACGCCACCAATGAGCAACTGGCCATCGGTGCGGAGCGCTGGGAGAGCGGCGCGCGTTCGCCCTTGCAGGCACGCTGCGTGCAGCTGGCGCGCATGGGCTGTGCGGTGTTTTTCTATGACATGCTCGGCTATGCCGACAGCCTGCAAATCGCGGATCATCGCAGTGGTCGGCGCGAGGACTTGAATGGCAGCGAGCCAGGCACCTTTGGGCTCTACAGCGCGGCGGCGGACCTACGCTTGCAGTCGAACTTCGGCCTGCAAACCTGGAATGGCCTGCGAGCGCTCGACTTTATCCTGAGCCTGCCGGGCATTGACGAGAAGCGCATCAGCTGCACCGGCGCGAGCGGCGGTGGCACGCAGACGATGATCCTGGGAGCCATCGACGACCGGCTCGCCACGGCCTTCCCGTGCGTGATGGTCAGCACGGCCATGCAAGGAGGCTGCACGTGTGAGAACGCATGTTACCTGCGCATCGGCCAGGGCAACATCGACATCGCTGGGGCCTTCGCCCCCAAGCCCATGGGAATGACTGCCGCGGACGACTGGACCAAGGAACTGCAAACCAAGGGCTTCCCGGATTTGCAGGCCCTGTGGAAGCAGCTCGGCAAGCCGGACAACGTCACGGCCACCTTCAACACGCACTGGAAGCACAACTACAACCACGTGAGCCGCACCACGATGTATGGCTTCATGAACAAGCACTTTGCCCTCGGCTTCAAGGAACCCGTGCTC
>CAXNNN010000292.1:0-5198 GCA_964203095.1 Verrucomicrobiaceae bacterium
CCTTCTTCAGGGGAACTTCACCTTCAAACGGCCCTGAATCTAAAACACCTCTATTTCAATGGCTCAATCATCTGCATCTTCATCATTTTGGTCCCTCTTCAATAAAGTCTTTGGTATCTCCCTCGCCTTCGCTGCCGGATACTTTCCACTGACGTTCGTCTATGGTGGCATCAAGGCCAGTCAGGCTCTGCGCAACCCTGTCAAGGTAGCGCAGGCCGACACCACACCCGCCGTCGCTCCAGAGACCGCTGCCACGCCAGCCGCTGAGCCGAAGACGGAGGCTGCAAGCACTGCGGCACCCGCAGCAGGCGAGGCTTCAGCCGCACAAATTGCCGCTGGTCAACAGGCTTACATGATGGTGTGCTTTGCTTGCCATCAGCCCACTGGCTTGGGATTGCCGCCCCTGTTCCCTCCGCTCGCTGGTTCTGACTGGGTCGATGCGCCGAAGCCTGATCGCTTGATCCGCATTGTGCTTCATGGGGTCACGGGCCCGATCACCATCAGTGGTAAGCCGTTCGTATCCCCGGCACCGATGATGCCACCGCAGGGAGCATCGTTGAACGACAAGCAGATCGCTGACGTGTTGACCTATGTTCGCAATTCCTGGGGCCACAAGGCCAGCGCCGTGACGCCTGAAGACGTGAAAGCCATCCGTGACGCGGAGAAGGCCAAGGCTGGCATGTGGACCGAGGCTGAACTGCTCAAGATCGCGGATCGCTGATCATGATGATCACGTTTTGCCATCGACTGCTGCGCATGTGTGGCTGTGCTGCTTCGGTAGCCCAGCCTCACATGTGGCATCGCCGTGTGGACTCCCATCATCGCGTTCTGCTGGGCCTGGGGGTGATGCTGCTCATTTCGGCACGGATGCCAAGTCCATTGCCAGTGGTGCCTGGGGGATCGCCTTTGATCGAAGGTCGCATCGTCTACCAGCGTGCCTGTGCGATGTGTCATGATCGCACAGGCATGGGGCGGCTGCCACTTGGCCCGCGACTGGTTGATGCCCCGTGGTTGCAATCTTGCCGCCCCGATCAAGTCGCCGCCATCATCCTTGATGGTGTGCAGGGACCAATCCCAGGAACGCATGCGCCATACCCTGTCATGCCTGCCTTGAAGACATGGCTGACGGACCAGCAGATCGCCGACGTCTCTACCTATGTCTTGCAGACATGGGGGCATCGGACCGCCAGTGTCGGAGAGGGCGAGGTCACCGCGTGGCGTGAGCGTCAGCCAGAACGTCAGGTGCCATGGTCGTTGGACGACCTGACGCTTGCTTCGCGCTCTATGCCGCGTCCCCGACAGGAGGTGCGTGCGCGATGAGTGTGAAACCATCATCGCCGCTTCGTTTTTGGCTCTGGCTAGCCGTGTGCTCAGCCGCGCTTCTGACGGTCATGCTGTCAGCCGGTCGAGTGCTCGACAACGCGGGATTCAAAAAGCCGCTGCCGATCTACAGCACCCTTGGGCGCGGCCTCACGGCGCTGGAACGTAGCGGGCAAACTGTGAACCTCGCTGATCTGAAAGGCAAGGTCTTCACCTGTGCCTACATCTATACGGTCTGCCCGCATGGCTGCGCAGCGGTGCTGGGCGAGATGATGAAGCTCCACAAACGCCATGGCTCCAACGCCGACTTCCATCAGGTCTCCATTGCCGTGGCACCTGAGCGCGACACCCCCGCGTTCTTGCAGTGCTATGCGTTGGGGATTGGCCTCACAACGGAAGATCACTGGTGGTTCCTGACGGGCGATCAAAAGCAGCTCTGGCGATTCATGGATGAAGACCTGAAGCTAGCGCCCGCCAAGCCGATTCCGGCAGAGGAGAGGCTCAACCCTTTGGACCTCTATAACCACGATCTGCGCATCGTGCTCGTCGATCGCCAAGGTCGCGTGCGTGGTTACTACGCCGTCTTTCACACTGAGCGAGAGATCGCTCAACTGATGTGCGAACGCCTGCAACGCGACACACAAATGCTGCTCAACAACCCAAATCTATAACCTGTGTCCCACCTCCATTTGATGAAAACCAAACCTGCCTTGCTCGTGTTTCTCTTGGTCAGTCTGTTGTCCATGCTTCATGCAGAAGACAAGCCCCAGCACACCTATCAGGGCGAAATCGCTGGCGTCGTTTGCTCTGCTTGTTCTGAGCATGTGAAGGCGGCCTTGAGCAAGCTTGATGGCGTCACTTCCGTCAAGGTGCTGCTCGGCAAAGAAGGACAACTGCCGCAGCTGAGGATCGTGTCGACTTCGACGACGCTCACGAAGGAAGCAGCGATCAAAGCACTCGGGGACAAGGCCGATCACTATCAGATCCAAAGCCTGACACTTGCCGACCGATGAAGCCATTTGTCATCATTCTTCTGTGTTTGCTGTCCGCGCCCTTGGCGGTGAAAGCGCAGACGTATCAGCATTTCGAGGCACGTCACACTCACAGCATCGCGCTCACACCGGATGGCTCGCGCTTGCTCGCGGTGAACTCGCCTGACGCGCGGCTCTCGGTATTCGATGCTACGCAAGCCTCGCCCGCGCTGCTCAGTGAGATCGCGGTGGGCCTGGAGCCTGTGTCAGTGCGCGCACGCTCCAATGATGAGGTCTGGGTGGTGAATGAAGTGAGCGACAGCATCAGCGTCGTTTCCCTCAGCCAAGCGGCCGTAATCGACACGGTGCAAGTGGGCGATGAACCGGCGGATGTGGTCTTCGCGCAGGGGAAGGCCTTCGTCACCTGCGCACGACAGAACCTCATCCGTGTGCTCGATGCGACCACTCGTGCCAGCCTGGGCAGCATCGCGCTCAATGGCTTGTATCCCACGTCACTCGCGGTCAGTGCGGATGGCGCGCAGATCTACACCACCTTTCTGCACTCGGGCAATGGCACCACGGTGCTCAAGCGCAGCCTGGCGCCCGCTCCTCCCACGCCGACCAATCCGGCACTGCCAGCGGCACCGCAAACGGGCCTGATTGTGCCTGCGACAGACTCTCGCATTAACTACACCGTGCTGGACAATGACGTGGCGATCATTAACGCGAACAGCCATGCCGTTAGCTACTTCAGCGGCCTGGGCACGAATCTATTCGATGTCGCTCAGCGTCCGGGCACCGACGAACTCTGGGTGCCGAACACAGAGGCGCTGAACCAGATCCGGTTCGAGCCAGAGTTGCGTGGGCATTTCATTGACAATCGCTTGTGCAAGCTCGTGCCGGGCACGGGATCAGTGACGGTCATCGACCTGAATCCAGGGATCGATTATGATCTGCTGCCTAACGCTTCGGCCCAGGCAACCTCCCTGGCACAGCCAACGGGTATTGTCTTTAGCAGCGATGGCAGTGTGGCCTGGACGACTGCCTTTGGCACCGACCGCGTGGCCAAGATGGACGCCGCTACGGGCGCAGTCATCGCGCGGGTCGATGTGCGCCATTCGGGGAGCGAGGTGCGTGGGCCACGTGCCCTTGCCTGGGACGAAGCTGGGGAGCGTCTCTTCGTGCTGAACAAGCTTCGCAACACGATCAGCGTCATCAATAGCACCATTGCCACAGTGAGCACAGAGATGGCGATCGGCACCTATGATCCCACGCCCGCAGTGATCAAGGAGGGCAGGGGATACTTGTTCGATGCACGGCTGTCTGGCAACGGCACCGCCTCTTGCGCCAGCTGCCACCTTGATGGCGACCGCGATGGCATGGCCTGGGATCTGGGCGATCCCGGTGGCGATATGCTCACAGTTATTGGTGCCAATCTATCAGCTCACAACACGACTCCACGCTCTCGTGTGATGCACCCGATGAAAGGTCCGATGACCACTCAAACGCTGTGTGGGATGCAGGATGGTGCGCCGTTTCATTGGCGTGGCGACAAGCCCACATTGCAGAGTTTCAACGGCACCTTCGACAAGCTGATGGGCGGCAGTGTGCTGCCTGCGGAGGATATCGATGCCTTGCATGACTATCTCCTTTCGTTGCGCCACGCCGCCAATCCGAACCGCAATCGAGACCGCACTTTGCCTACCAGCTTCAGCACGGGGAATCCCGTCACCGGACGCGATCTGTTCAACAACCATCTCAAGTCCCACTGCAATGTGTGCCACATTTTGCCGAGTGGATCGGACAACAACATCGACCTACCGCAGGAAGCTGGATTGACGCAGCCGGTGAAGAATCCGCCGCTGCGCACGGTGTATCAGCGTGTGTTTTTCAATGGCCAGTCGGGGGCCGTTTCACGCACGGGCTTCGGTATGTTGCATGACGGCACTGGCTTCATCCTGCCCACCGTTCATGCCTATGTGCTGGATCAGTTGAGCACACAGCAGGAGTTCAATGACTTGGCAGCTTTCATGCAATGTTTTGATACGGGCACGGCACCAACCGTTGGCTATTCAAGGACTGCCCTGGAGAGCAACAAGACTGACAGTGCGGTGCTGGCTGACATTGCCCTTCTCGAGGTCCGTGCCATCGCTAGTGATTGTGATCTGATCGTGCGGGGCACAGTCGGGAATGCCCATCGCAGCTGGTCGTTTCAGACGGCTACGCAAACTTACCGGGCTGATTCCACGTCTGGCGGTAGTTTGACACGTTCAGCCTTGCTAAACAGCCTGGCGGCCAATGATGCGCTCACCTTCCTGGGCGTTCTGCCTGGCAGTGGCGCACGCATGGGCGGGGATCGGGATGTGGATGGTTTCCTCGATCAAGATGATCCCAATCCAACCACGACAAACGGCCCGCCGGTCATTATTGACGACCCCGATAGTGGAGCCGTGGCACCCGGTGGAAGCTACACCTTCACCGTGCAGGCAGAGGGTCTGGGCTTAGCTTACCAGTGGAAGAAGGGCACGACAGCTCTCAGCGGCCAAACCTCGCCTACGCTCACCATCGCTGCTGCCTCGACCAACGATGCGGGCAGCTACTCAGTGATCGTCAGCAACGTGCAGGGCAGCCGCGAAAGCCAAGCCGCGACACTCGGCGTGTATGCTGCGCCCACGATCACGGTGCAACCCTTGCCGAAGACGGTGAACGAAGGCCTGAGTGCTTCATTCGTGGTGACCGCGACAGGCTCAGCAGTGACCTATCAATGGAAGCGCGGCTCCTCCTTGATCAGCGGTGCCACGAGCCGCTCGCTCAGCCTCACGGCCGTGGATGTGAATGACATCGGCAGCTACTCCGTGGTCGTGTCCAATGGCGCAGGCAGTGTCACTAGCGACAGCGTGGCCTTGG
>CAXNNN010000293.1:0-5192 GCA_964203095.1 Verrucomicrobiaceae bacterium
GCGACACCATCCGCGTGTCCTTGACCGAGGACAGCGTGCATGAGATCCCCGTCGCGGTTGCGCTGGCGCAGTGGGCCCAGCACAAGGGTGAAACCAATGCCCCAAGCCTCGAGCCTCAGGCCGTCAGCTACGATCCCTTCAGCTACGCGCGGCGCAGGACCGAAACCCTGAACCGGGCCGATGCCAAAATCGGCGGCGATCAGGTGGTGCAGGTGGCCATTCGGCAAGACAAGTTCGACCAGATCGCGCACAAGCTGGACAAGCTTGGCGACTTCAAACCTGACTTCGTCTATGAGCAGTCCGGCGTGGTGGAAGTCGATCCGCGCGATGATGCCGCGATCGCGCAGATCAATGCGGGCGACACTAAACTGGTCACCGTGGCTGACGGTTTGGATCTACCCGTGGTGGCTGCGTTCCGCCTGTTAGCGGCCAAGCTGGAGGCACGGCACCCGATTTTGCTGAAGGACGCGCTGTCACCAGCCCATGATCCCCATGCGTTGTTCCTCAAAAACCTGCTCAACGGCGCGGCGAACATTGGCAGTCTGCTTTGCGACGGCATTGGCGACGCGATCCTGGTGCAGGGCGAGGAAGCCCCCGGCCAATCGCTGCGCCTCAGCTTCAACATCCTGCAAGCCGCAGGGTCGCGCATTTTCAAGACGGACTACGTGGCCTGCCCGAGTTGCGGGCGCACCCTCTTCGACCTGCAATCCACCACGGCCAAGATCAAGGCCGCGACGGTGCATCTGAAAGGCGTGAAGATCGCCATCATGGGCTGCATCGTGAACGGCCCAGGGGAAATGGCGGACGCCGACTTCGGCTACGTGGGCGGCGCACCGAACAAGATCAATCTTTACGTCGGCAAGCAGGCGGTGAAGTTCAACATTCCGGAAGCCGAAGCCGTGGACCGCCTCGTCGATCTCATTCGCGAGCATGGCAAGTGGGTGGACGCACCCGTGCCAGTGGCAGGCTAAAAAAGGCCACCCTGTGGAAGCGCCTAAGAGTAAGGGAAGAGCGTAAAATTATTTTCTTATGCTTCCTGACTCTGTCTCAGCGGATCCTTAATGTCGGCTCATACGGATCACTCATCGGCACGGGCAACGGGTTACCCTTCTCAGATTTGTAGTCCAGGCCCACGGAGAAGATCAGTCCCCGGGCGGAGTCGTAGCCCAGGGATTCGCCGCTGAACGGGTCCACGGGTAGCGAGGTGAAGTAGAGCGGTTTCAGGTCTGCTAGTGCCAAGGGTGCCCGGCTTTGATTCGCGCCGTAGCTGCGGACGGCGAACAGGGTGAGCACCAGCAGGTGACGTGTGCGCTGGAGGGCGTGATTCTCCAGCAGCTGGGCATAGGGCCAGAGGCGCTGGTTCGCATACAGGCCGCCCGCGTAGTTCAGCGCGCCAGAGCTATCCAGCGGCCGCCCGGCGGGGCCGACCACGCGCACCAAGTGATCTGCCCAGGCGTAGGGCGGCTTCACCACCTCGCTCTTCAGTCCGCGGAAGGCTTTGGCAAAGAGTTCCAGCGTGGCGTAGGGCTTGAAAAACCAGCGGCTGCGCTGCTGCGTCTGCACGGCTAGGCCGCCCGGCAGCATGTCCCAGGGGTCGTCTTTGCGCAGTCCGGTAAAGAGCACGCGCTCAAACTGATAGAAGCCGTTCAGCGCGTCGCGCAGTTGGGCGTCCTCCGGCTGGCTGCGCTCGAAGGTGGCCTGCATGACATTGAGCGTGCGGCCATCCAGCTGAGTGGAGCGCAGCAGCTCGGCCAGGCTCTCGCTAGCGCGCTGTTGCAGGCGCAGGCCATGGTTGTAATACGTGGGCCAGCTGGAGATCGTCTGCAACCGGCGGCCAAGGGTGGCCACGTCGAGCGCGGCCTGGAACGCGCTCTTTTCTTCCCCCTTTCTAGACAGGTAAGCGATGAGCGCATTGCACGCGGTGCCCAGGGCTTCCCACTGGTCATGGCCGCCGACCTCGGGGGAGCGCCACGCCGGGTTCTGCGGCTGCCAGTCACTCTCCCGCAGCGCGGATTCCAGGGCGGACCAAGTGGTGCGGTTTGCCTCGACCGTGCGAGAAAGCGTGGGCGTGTCCCACTCCCACGTCGGCTTGAGCACGGCGTCTGAGGGGCCTGGAAAAGTCGCGGACTGCAGCGCGGACTGCCAAAGCTCCAGCGCTGCTGGCCTCACCCCTGTCAGGCACGGGGCCTCCGGACGCAAGTCGCTGTCCTGAGGCCGCTCCTCATCGCGCAAATAGGCCCACGCCATGAAGAGACCCATGAAGGCCATGAAGGTGACCACGATAAGCCGATTCCACTGCCCAGGCGGCGGTGCCTCTCGCGGATCGATTCTGGCCGGAGCCGGCGGCGGTGCGACCCGGCGGACCGGCTCGGGTGCACGTGGTAGCTCTGGGCGGGGAGGAGACGGCTGCCGATAAGCGCGCAGCGGCGGAGCATCATCATCCATCGACCACGGTGAGCGCCAGGGTGCCTGGGGCTCATCATCGTGCGGGGAGTGAGGCTGCAGCGGATGCATGGCACGTGTCGGGTTGAGAACACCGATTGTATCTCATTATCCGCGTAGGTTCCAGTCTCGATCTACGGCGTGGTGCGAATCCCGACACCCCAAGCTGGAGGTGAGAGCGAAAAAGCAGGAATGCTTACCTTAACGGTGATCGGCAGCCGTGGTTCAGTTCAACTCCTCCGCGCGTCACGCAGCCCCCGCCATTCGGCTTTCAGAGCTAGAGTGGGGTGATCTCCTTATGGTTTGAAGAGTGTTTGCAATGATCACGGTTTTCGTTAGCCTCGCACAACCCGACGCCAGGAGTTCTGGCAACTCGGACCCTCCTAATGTTAGTCGAAAAAAGTCATACCTGATCCATGAAATACACCGTCCTCGCCCTCGCCTTGGCAATGATCGTTGCCTCCTGCAAGTCCTCCCAGCCAGCTCCTCAGCCACCTCCAATGGTGGACATGGGCGTTCGCTCCGGTAAGTAATTCTGGCCTCCGCCAGACCCGCTAACCCATCCAAACTATAACTCTATCACACGTATTCTTTCCCTCGCTGTGGTTGTGGCTTCGCTATCCCTGGTGTCCTGCGCCAGCACGAAGAAGTCCGATTGCAGCAGCTGCACCGCTCCCGCTAAGAAGGAGTGCTGCGCTGCCGCTAGCAAGTAAGAGTGCTGCGACGCTAAGGGGAAGTAATTCTCCACGGCTGTAGCCAAACCATCTGCCGTCGCCCAGCTTCACCGCCAGGCGGCGGCTTTTTTGTGCCCTCTCATGTCGCTCGCTCCCGAAGTCCTGACCCTGCTGTTCGCGGCGGGCTTGTCTGCTGGCTTTGTGGATGCCGTGGCAGGCGGCGGGGGGCTCATCACGGTGCCAGTGCTGATGTGGGTAGGCCTGCCACCACAGATGGTGCTGGGCACCAACAAGATGCAGGCCTGCTGCGGCACACTGCTGGCAGTGGTTCGCTATGCCAAGGCGGGCCTCGTCACATGGGCGGACGTGCGGCTGACGGTGCTGGTGACCTTCCTCTTTGCCTTGTTCGGCACGTATGGGGTAACTCAGGTCAGCAATGACTTGCTAAAGAAGCTGGTGCCCTGGCTGCTGCTGGCGATCGCCGTCTATGCGCTCCTCACGCCCAGGTTTGGGCAGGTGCTGGGCAGGGCGCGGCTGAGGCCTTCGTTGTTCGCCTTGCTCGCGGGCAGCGCGCTGGGCTTTTATGATGGCTTCTTCGGGCCTGGCACAGGCGCGTTTTGGACCCTGGCTTGCATCGCCCTGCTCGGCCTGGAACTCACGCGTGCCACGGCTTACACGAAGGTGGTGAATCTGACCAGCAACGTGGCCTCGCTGCTGGTTTTCCTCTGGGCCGACTGCGTGCGGTTTAATGTGGCTGCGATCATGATCGCGGGGCAGCTGATCGGTGCGCGCCTCGGCTCTGGCTTGGTGATGAAACACGGTGCACCCTTCGTGCGCGTGGTGTTCTTGACCGTGGTCTTCGCCCTCATCATCAAGCTGTTAGCCGATCAGCTCTGAGACGCCGCTGCCCGCGCTGCCTTGAGCGCACCCAGCGTCCAGACGATGGGATACAACTGCTCGTGATACCACAGGCGGGCGAAGTAGAGGCCGATAGGGGCTGATGGGAAATGGGTACCATCGCGCGTGGTGGCGAGCAGCCAGTCAGCTCCCCGTTGCAGCGATTGTTGGACGGCTGCACTCGCAGGTGCGGCGGCCAGGGCTTGCATGGCGACGGCGGTTTCTTCCAAGCTCGGTGGCCCCGCGAGGCTGCCGCCCCAGCCACCGCTGGTCTGCTGCTGAGCTTGCAACCAAGCTAGCGTTCGTGCGATCAAAGGGAGATCTGGTGGCGCTCCGGCGGCTAACAAGCCTTTGCAGACTTGAGCTGTGCCGTAAACGCGATTTGCCTCGCCCACGGCATGTTCATTGCCGAACCAAAGCGGCTCCCATGCTGCACCATCCACTTGCTCGTCTTCCAAGAAGTGCATGGCCTCGTCGATGGCGAAGCTCAGGCGCTGCTGCAACGTCGCTGCGAGATAAGGCTGCCACAATCGCCAAGCCCACAGACCATGAGCCGCCAGCTCTGGCGCGCTGCGATCAAAGGGCAGCGTGCCCCAGCCGCGGCAGAAGGTCGGCATGCCGCCATCCCGATTCTGCAAGTCCAGCAACCATTGCACCCCCGCACTTGCCTGGGGAACGATGGCGCGCCGTTCGTCGTCATTTTTGCAAAGGTGCCAGAGCGCGATCAGGGTGCCAGCGGTGTCATCCGCATCTGGCACGCCGCCGGGCAAGTCAGTCCAAGCCCACCCCCCGGGCGCGGCATTGGTGAAGGGATGAACGGTCTGGTATTGCTGGCCGAGCAGCCAAGCTTTGAGCTTGAATCGGTGCTCAGGCGACACGTCATCGCCCAGCGCCTTGATGGACAACGTGGTACCCCAGGTGGCGAGATTGGTGTCGATAGGCCAACTGCCGTCGGCACGCATGGAGCGCTGCAAGAACTCCACGGCGTGCGGCACGCAAGGGTGATCTTTCTCACCCGCTCCTGCGAGCGCCGTGGTCACAAAGCTGGTGAGTGGCGTGGCCTCCAAGTAACCGCCCGTGCTTGGTTGCAGCTCACGCAGCATGGGTCGCACTTGCTTCCAGGCCCACTGACGAATCCACCGCAGCGGATTCCACTTTGCAGGCGGCGAATGATGGAAG
>CAXNNN010000294.1:0-5164 GCA_964203095.1 Verrucomicrobiaceae bacterium
ATCACCTGGCTTGAGCTTGCCGGACAAAGCCTTCACTTCGACCGCCGCACGAGCCACATGCACCTGACCGCTGCCAAAGTCGCCGGATTCGATCTTCGCGAGTCGCGGATCCATGGGTCGCTGAAGATCAAACCGAAGCGTCTTCGGCAACTCGGCCGCCGCAAGGAAGACGCTCCAAAGACAGAGGCAAAGCGCCGCTCTCATGGCTTTGCCGCAGGGTTGAGTTTTGCTTTGTTCTTCTCCCACTCCGCATTCGGTAGTGCTTCCCAGACGCGCAGCTTGCGAAAGCTCGCCTCCGTGCCCGCACCGAGCATGAGGCTGTGTTTGGCGCTGCCGATCAGCCTATTGCTCAGCGTGATGCTTTGACCATCCAGCGTGCCAACGACTTCGTTGCCTTTGATCTCCAGCACGAGGCTGTGCCACTCGTTGAGCTTGATCGGCTTCAGCAGCTTTACCGTATTGCCTTTCTCGCGTTGTTTGGTGGCGGGATTGATCTTGTTCGCGTCATAAGGCGCCAAAAAAAGCCCGCCTTGGCCGAGGCTGAGCGAGATGAGGTAGTCCTTGGCATCGGTGGCCTTCACAAAGAGTGAGCGATATTTCCGTCCCTCGTCGGGCACGTCGTTGAGGCGCACTGCACATTGGATGATCACGTCTTGAAACGTCATCCCCAACGAAGCTGTGGCCGGATGATTCGCGCCGGGTGTCTCGATGCCTCGAAACTCGCCGTTAGCGATTTCCCAACGACCTCCTTTGCCACGCGTGTTGCTGCTCTTGTAGCGCCACCCAGTGAAGCCAACCGGCTCGCCCGTGAATGGCGGAGGTGCTGTTGCAAAGTCCTCGCTGGCGAGGAGTTTGCCACGCGTGGTCATGAGCGTAACGGGTTCTACGGCCTTGGCAGCAAGGCTGAGCGTGGTGAGGAGAAGCAGGGCGATTTTCATCACTATTTCTTTTTCGCTTTCGCAATCGCAGCGGTTTTAGGATAGCGGACGACTTTGAGATCGTTCTTCTGCGCTGCTCCGGGAGTGGTGCGACCGTTGCGGATGAGTTTTTCAAAGGTGGCCTGCATGGACTTCACTCGGTCTCCGTCGAGGTTGTAGAGTTGCACGGGCGTTTTCATCACACGGTCCGCTGCGAGGACGAGCTTCCACGCTCCTCCACGGAAGCGACGTGCCGAGTATGGCGAGTTCGGCAGAAGCGAAAGCAGTCCGGTGGGTGATGGGGGATGCATGAGGTGATTGCTTTAGTAGTATCGATCAAACGCTTGTGCAGCTGCCTAACTTCCGGCGGTTCGGCAACTTGACAGGTTCAAGGCTAGCAGCGTGGCCTTAATCTATGGAGTGCCGTGGCAGCTCAGTCAGCCAAGAAAACCAGTTCACGGAGCCGTTACGGCAGATGCTGGCTCCTCGGAAGCTCTTGGCAGGCTCTTGAAACAGATGGCTACCGAAATGAGCAACAGCATGAGCGCGGACAACAAAAGCGCGGAGGATGTGATCACGAAGAAACCGAGGAAGTGATCGCGCCCTGGAAATAGGCTGCGACCGAGCATCACGCCGACGTAGCCGAGATAGCCGATGGCATCGGCGAGATACATGAGGAAGCCAAGGTTTCCGCGTTCGCGTGTGAGGGCGATGAACCGCTCAAAGATAGTCGTGTGCACGGCGACGTAGGGCACATACATACCGACGCCGAGGAGCACCATGAAAGCGAATGGAGAAAGGATGCTCCGGTGATGAGCCCACAGCGCCAGCAGACCGAGGCCGAGCCCGGCGATGGAGAGCAGCAGCCCGGTGAAGAAGGCGCGGCGATTGTCCTTCACCAGCACGAGCGCACCATTGGAGATGACGACGACGAGTGTGACCCAAAGCTCGGATTGAGTGAAGATGGCGGGTTGCGATGCATGACCGAGGCCGGCCCAGATCTCGGGGGCGAAGTCGGCACGCAGGCTGCGCAGGATGGTGATGAGCAGATACGCCAGCACGATGCCCAGCAGGCCGAGACCATGACGCCGCAGCAGCGTGATACGCTCAGACGCGGTCATGGGCGTGCGGCGAGAGCGGGCAGTTTCATCATTCTGACTGGGCGGTGGTATCTGCTGGAGCATCCATACAAACACCAGAAGCGGTGCCAAAAAGAGCAGCCCGGCGGTGAACGGCATCCAGCGCTCGGTGATACCGCTTTGCAAAAGTAGCGCTCCCACTGACTTCGACACGCCATCGGCGAGGATGAAGCTGGCGCACAATCCGGCAACGAACACCTCAGTCATGCAGCGGCCTTCCACAAAACCGAGCACCAGTCCGAACACCATGCCGAGGGCGAGACCATTCAAAAACAAACACACGGCATCCAGCGGTGCAGGCACGATACCAAACAGCAGCAGCACGAGATGCGCGATGGCGATGAGGCCCAAGAAGACGCGAGCGCGGCTGGTGGTGGTCATTTCAGCAATGACTTTGATGCCGATGAACTTCGACAGCATGTAGCCGATCACCTGTGCGGTCACGAGCCACGCCTTGGTCTCAGCGCCACCGAATCCGGCTGCGGTGAAGGGCTTGCGAAAGCCATACATGCACGCATACGCACCGAATGCTGCGAGCACGCACCACAGCGTGAGGAACCAGGGCCGCGCCATCCAGCGCGTGAGCAGCGGGTGATTGCTCATGCGGCGGCGCGGACAAAGGTTTGCAGCAGCGGCATGAACGAGTCGAGGTCCGGCGTCGTCATCTCGGGCACCTTGCCCATGTCGTCATAGCGGCGCACGCGCACAGCGAGGTCAAAGTGCGGCTCGCTCTCGAACTCGCGCGCTTCGTCCGCGTTCATCGGACCGCCTTGCAGATGCAGGCTCGTGCGCGAGGCGTCGGAGAGACCATCGAGATAGGCCAGTTCCTTCCAGCAGAGATAGCGCTTCGCTGCGACATGCAGGCGGCATGCATCGACGATCTCATCAGTGAAGAGCGGCTTCAGCTTTTGATAGCCGATGTGCTCATGGCGGGCATCCACGCCATGATTTGCGATGTCTTCTCCGAGCTGATGACAAAGGTGACCGTAGTCGTGCAGTAGCGCGGCAGCGATGACGACCGAAGGATCGCCAGCTTGCTGTGCGAAGGTCGCGCATTGCAGAGCGTGCTGAAGTTCCGTCACGTCCTCACCATAATGACGATGACCGTGCTCACGATAGGTTCGCAGCACGTCGTCGAGGTCGTTTGGATTCATGATTAGGAGTGTTGAAGTTTGAATCCCAGGTCAAAGCAGTTTGCCGCAACAAGTCCGTGACATTCACCCGCGCATCGAGATCGCCACCCGCGCCCAGCGGCGCGTCGCTGACAGCGCAAAGCCTTCGTCCAATTGCGCCAGTGGCAGCGGCGGACTGACGAGCGAAGCCCAGGGCAGCGCCGATTGCGTGAGGAATGCCACCGCCTTGTCGAGATGACGCGGCGCATAGTTGTGAAAGCCGCGCACACTCACACAGCCACGAATGATCGCCTCGCCGGTGATGTTCAACGCGGAATCGGGATGCACCATGCCGACAAAAAGGTAGTGCCCGCCGGGGCGCAAGAAGCGCAGACCTTCGGCCACGATGGATGGCACGCCCGCCGCCTCGATCACCACATCCGCGCACTTCGCAGGCACATCCGCGATTAGCATCGCCTCGCCGCCAAACTCCGCCACGCGCGCGAGCCGCGCTTCATCCGTGTCCACCACGACCACGCGCTCGACACCTGCCGCCCGGAGCAAAGCGCAGCCGTGCTGCCCCAGCAAACCAGCGCCCTGCACCACCGCGACATGGCACGGCGATGGCAGGTGCTCGGTAACATTCGCCATCGTCGCGAGCGAGCAGTTCGCCGCTGCCGCCACGGCATCCGCCACGTTTTCAGGTACCTCCACGAGATGCGTTCCGGCTCGGAGAACGATGTGCGTGGCATAGGTGCCATGCAGCCCGCTGGCATCATGCAGCGTGGCATGACCGTATTTGAAAACAAGCTCGCATTTCTGCGGCAGATCCCACTGCGTGCAGGCCGTGCATTGCCCGCAACTGTCCGCCGAGCTCCAGGTGACACGTCTGCCCATCCATCGCTCGCGCCCGGCACCTGAGGCGATCACACGCCCCACGCCTTCATGGCCCAGCACGCAAGGCGTCGGCTCCATGCGCCTACCGGAGTGCGTGTGCAGGTCAGAGCCACAGATTGTCGCCAGCGCGATCTCCACGATCAGCTCACCTGCCTGGAGCGCAGATGGTAAAGGCAGCTCCACCATGCGGAACGCTGTTCCTGCTTGGTCGAAGATGGCGGCGCGGGCGTTCATGCAGCTTGGGCTTCAATCCAAGCTGGCAACTCCGCGATGCTCTTCAGTACCACATCCGCTCCGGCTTCTTTGAGACGCTTTTCAGCCAGCTCGATTCTTTGCTGCCGTTCCTCGGCTGAGAGCGATTGCAGCGTTTCCAGGCTCAGTCCCACTTCGTTGCCGCACTCGCTCAGACCGATGCAGATCATGCCCGCATTGCGCCCTTCGGCCATGTCGGCGGGTGTGTCGCCGACCTTGGTGCAGCGCGACAGCGGATACACACCGCATTGTTCGGCGATGCGGAAGCAGGCCCAGGGGGCAGGGCGGCCTTGAGGCACTTCATCGGCACAGATCACCACTTCAGGGTCAATCCCCGATGCGCGGGCGACTGGCTCAAGCACATCCATCATCGCGCGGATGTAGCCCGTGGTGCTGCCGATGCGGATGCCATGCTCGCGCAGCCAGTGCAAGGTTTCAACGGCACCCGGAATCGGTGCCGCGTGAACGAGCAGCTCGGCGGGGAGCAGCAGCGCAAAGTCGTCATAGATGGCCTGCACGAGCGTTTCGTCCGGCTCGCGCTTCAGCTCGTTGCGCACACGATCCGCGATCTCCGCATAGTGAAGAATCTCGCGCACATGATCGCGTTTGTGCGCCCCCATCGGTTTGCGAGCAATCTCGTCGCTGATCGGCAGCCCAGCGTTTTCAAACGCACGATGAAACGCCGCGAGTGGAGCACAGCACCCGAAGTCCACCAGGGTTCCAGCCCAGTCGAAGATAATGAGGCCAGGCAGGTTCATGAGTTCCAGGATTGAATCGTTCGTTGGGCCAGACCCCAGCTCAGCGTCATGCCGAGTCCACCCATCGCGGTGACCATGGTCACATGCTC
>CAXNNN010000295.1:0-5154 GCA_964203095.1 Verrucomicrobiaceae bacterium
CTTCATGGAAGGCGGCGGCTCCTACTCGCTGAACCGCATCCTGGAAATGGTGTGCTCGGCCGTGCGCGTGGAGTAACGGGGTCAGCAAGTGGACCGCACAGTCCCTTGTGCGGTTCTGGGATTCGGGTATGCAAGACACAGCACAGAGACTGTGCGGTCCCCCTTCCATGCGCATCCTCCACACCGCAGACTGGCATCTCGGCGCTCGACTCGTCGAGCGCGACCGCCTGCCGGAGCACGCCGCCTTTCTCGACTGGCTCATCGACACGCTGCGCACTGAGAAGATCGACGCCCTGCTCGTCAGCGGCGACATCTTCGATGCTGCAAATCCGCCGCAGGATGCAGTCGCGCTCTACTTCGATTTCTTGAAGCGCCTCGCCGATCTCAAGACCGTGAAGGCTGTCATGACTGGCGGTAACCACGACTCCGCCTCGCACCTCAATGCCCCGCGCGAACTGCTGCGCCGCTTCGAGGTGCATGTCTTCGGCCACGCGGGTGACAACGTCGTCGATCTCGGTGGAGCCGTCGTCGCCGCCGTGCCCTTCCTGCGCGAGCGCGATCTCCGCGAGGCCGCCGCAGGCGAAACCATGGCCGCCGTGCACGAGCAAGTCCGCGCCGCCATTCGCGCCCACTACACCGCGCAGCTCACCGCGTGCCGCGCCATCGCCAACGGCCGACACGTCATCGCCATGGGCCACCTCACCGTCCTCGGTGCCACCACCAGCGACAGCGAACGCGACATCCACATCGGCAACCTCGGAGCCGTCGGCGCGGAC
Source organism: Verrucomicrobiaceae bacterium (assembly GCA_964203095.1). Taxonomy (GTDB): domain Bacteria; phylum Verrucomicrobiota; class Verrucomicrobiia; order Verrucomicrobiales; family Verrucomicrobiaceae; genus JAEUHN01. Next base: position 777 of record CAXNNN010000295.1, read on the forward strand.
CTCTTCGACGGCTTCGACTACACCGCCCTCGGCCACCTGCATCGTCCGCAACGCGTCGCCGGCATCGACACCATCCGCTACAGCGGCTCCCCCATCGCCCTCAGCTTCTCGGAAGCTGCCGATGCCAAGTCGGTCGTCGTCATCGACACGCAGGAAATGAAGATCGAACTCCTCCCTATCCCCACCACCCAAGCCCTCGTCCGCATCACCGCGAACCGCGCCACGCTGGCGACCGATCTCGCCGCGATCCCCGCAGACGCCTGGGCCGAGGTCACCGTCAAACTCGACGCCCCCGAGCCCGATCTCGACCGCCAAGTCCGCGACGCCGCGCAAGGTCGCTTCGAAGTCCTCAAAGTCCTAGCCGACCTCCCCCTCACCGAAACCCGCGCCTGGCAATCCACCGGCCCCACCCTCAGCGAACTCCAACCCCGCGATGTCTTCCGCGAACTGCTCAAAGAGAAGCAGATCGAAGGTGAGGAACTCGGTGCGGTGTTTGATGAGTTGCTGGCGTTGAGAGAGCACCTTGCTATCCACTGACTCGCCAAGATAAGTCCCAAACAAATGAACGCGATTCGATCACTTCATTGCTTTCTCCTCCTTGGGTTGTCAGGTCTGACCTTTGCGGCAGATTGGGTAGTCACAGAAGGAGGGCTTTCTCCGGACAAAAGACTGAGTGTTTGTGTCTTCCCGCAAAAGACCGAGTTTGTTGATGAGGCTGATGGGACTGTGTTGTTGGTCAATAACAAGACAGGAAAGCCGATCGGCCCATTGGAAGAAGCTGACTCAACCGGAGGCACTTGGGGCAAAACCACCACAAATGCCTTCTGCTCGTGGTCGGAAGACAGTTCTCTCCTCGTCGTCAATTTCAGGACAGGACGCTTGATGCATAGCTTCCAGGTTTACAAGGTCACTGCCCTTCGAGCGATCCCTCTTAAAGTGCCAGACATTCGCTCACATCCGAAGGCAAAGATTCTGGATGTGCTCGGATACAATGCGAACCCCGGAGAAACTGCTCATGTTACGAAAGACGGACACATTGTCGTGGTCCGATATGGCTTCATGCCCAAAGAGGGACATTGGGACGAGGACTATTCGAAGTTTGGTCTCAAAGGCTTTGATGCTTTGGGTGGGAGCCTTCGCTTCATCTATAGCTTTAATGCTCAAGGAAAGCTTCAACTAGACGCTGTTACCCTTGATCGGGACGAGAAATAGTCAAGCGGACCGTTCTCATCTGGGTTTCCAAATCTCCTATGCGCCTCCTCGCCGTCCGACTTCAGAACCTCAACTCGCTCAGCGGGGCGCATGAGGTGCGGTTTGATGTGGTGCCGTTGAGCGCGGCGGGCGTGTTTCTCATCACGGGGCCGACGGGCGCGGGGAAATCGACGTTGCTGGATGCGATGACGCTGGCGCTCTATGGACGCGCGGCGCGTTACGGCAATGACAAGGCGGATGAGATGATGAGCCGCCACACGGGCGAGTGCCTGGCGGAGGTGGACTTTGAAACGAAGGGCGAGAAGCTGCGCGCGACCTGGCGGATGCGGCGCGCGCGTGGCAAGGCGGATGGCAAGTTGCAACCGGTGGAGCGTCGGCTGGCGAATGCGGTCACGGGCGAAATCTTGGCCGAGAAATCGGCGGAGATGGACCGCCTCATTGAGGAGCGCACGGGCCTCGATGCGCAGCGCTTCCTGCGGTCCGTGCTACTGGCGCAGGGACAGTTCGCGGCGTTCTTGAAGGCGAAGCCAAACGAGCGCGCCGAACTGCTGGAGAAGATCACCGGCACCGAGATTTACAGTGATCTCTCCGTGCTCGCCTACGAGACGCACAAGGCGAAGGACGAAGTGGTCATGCGCCTCAAGGCCAGCCTCGGCGCAGTGACGGTGCTGGATGATGAAGCGCGTGCGGACCTTGAGAAGCAGTTCGCCGAAGCCAAGCAAGCCATCGCGCGCCTGCTCGCTGAGAACCAAAACGCTGCGCAACAACTTACCGAGCACAAGCAATGGCAGCAGTGGCAGCGCGAGCAAACCAACGCGCAGCAGGACATCGCGAAACTCGGCGACACCCTCGCGCTGATCGCGAAGCAACACGGCGAAGCCATCGCTGCGCTGAATCAAGCGCAAGCCAGTGTCACTCAAGCCCGCAACACACGCACCCAACGCGAGCCGATCTGGAGCGAGGCCACGAAGCACACGGCGCAGAGCGAGCAATACGAGGCGCAGCTCAACGAAAGCCGCGCGACCTTCGCTCAGTGGCAGAAGGATCAAAAGACCGCGCAGTCGCAGCGCGAGCAGGCCGAGAAGAACCTCATCGCGCATCGCGAAGCCAGCGCCGCGCTGGAGGCTTGGCTCCAGGAACATGCTGCCGATGCACAGCTCGCGGACACGCTTGCCACGCAACGCGTCGCCGTTCGTGAGTGGCGCGAGGTCTTTCAGCAACTCGAAGCCGCACGCCGCGTGCAGGCCGAGGCGGAGTCGATTCAAAAGCGACTCCACGAAAGCGAAGCGAATGCCAAGACGCTCGATGCTTCGTTGAAGGCCGCGCGCGAAAAGCTGACTAAGCAACACTCCGAACACGAGCGCGTCACGCAGGCCTGCGAGCAGCAGCGCCGCGTGGTCGAGCAGGCGCAGCAAGCCGCGAGCTTCGACGAGCATCGTCACGACTTGAAGTCCGGCGAGCCGTGTCCGCTCTGCGGAGCGCTGGAGCATCCGTTCGCCAGCGGCGAGATCAGCTTCACGTCGCAACTGCAAACCGCGCGCCAACTGCTGGCCACGCTGGAGCAGCAGCGCGACAAGCTCGCGCGCGAGGTGGCGACGAGTCAGAACGAGGTCACGCGTCAGGAGGAACGTCTGCGTGGTGAAGCCGATAAGACCGCCGAGGCGCAGCGCTCGCTCGCGAAGCTGGTGGTGCCGGATGTGGCTGCGGTGCAGGCTGCGGAGGCAGCGAAGCGAAACAGTGATTTTGCTTCGCCTGAAGCTGCCGAGATTCATCTCAACACGCTCGAGAAGCGCGCACACGCCTTTGCCACCAAGCAATCGGAGGCCACGACGCAACGCGCCAAGCATCAGCAGTTCGAAGCAGCGCTCCAACTCGCGACGCAGGACCTCGACGCCAAGACAAAACGGCTCAACGAACTCAAAGCCGAGGGCATCGCGCTGAAGTCGAAGGCGGATACGTTGAAGCAACTCATCGTCAGTCTTCTCGGCGAACGCACGCTCACGCAAGATCGCGAGTGGCATGAGCAGCAGGTCACGACCGCCGAGAAAGCGGGGCGTGAGCACGAAGCAAAGGTGCACGCATTGCAGACCCAGGCCGCGAGCACGAAGGCGCGTCGTGAGCAGCTCGAGGTGCGCGTGAATGAACTCGCCGCGCAGTTGGCCAATCGTGAACCGATCACCGCTGCGATGATCTCGGAGCTGGAGCAAGCGGCGCGACACATCAGCGATGAACTTGCCACTCAGCAGAAGTCGGCTGGCATTTTTGAAGAACGTCTGCGCAGCGATGATGCAGCCCGCCATCGACGTGACACCGGTGGCGCGGAGTTGCAGGCCGCGGAGGCGGAGGCGCTGCGCTGGGGCCGCTTGAAGGAACTCATCGGTTCCGCCGATGGCGCGAAGTTCTCGCGCTTCGCCCAGTCATTGACCCTGCGACAGCTCATCGGCCTCGCGAACAACCATCTCGCCGTGCTCGCCGAGCGCTATCGCCTGATGGCTGCCGACGGCGATGAACTCGACCTGCGCATCGTCGATCTGTATCAAGCCAACGTGGATCGCCCGATGGAGAGCTTGTCCGGTGGCGAGAGCTTCCTGGCGAGTCTCGCGCTCGCGCTGGGATTGAGCGAACTCGCGAGCCGGCATCATCCCATTGATTCGCTCTTCATTGATGAGGGCTTCGGCACGCTCGATTCCGAGACGCTGGAGATTGCACTCAGCGCTCTGGAAAACCTCCGGGCCTCCGGCAAGACCATCGGCTTGATCTCGCATGTCGAACTGCTGAAGGAGCGTCTCACCACCCAAGTCCGCGTGCTGCGCGGCACGGGTGGGACGAGTCGGATCGAAGTGGCGGCGTGAGGCCGCTCACTTCAGCGTCTTGCGCAGCCACTCGATGAGCTTCACTTGGTAGTCAGAGCCCAGCTTTTCCCAGCCGCCCATGCCGTGGATACCGCCGGGGATGGCGATGGTTTCGCACGGGTTGCCAGCGGCTTTCATCTTGGCCTCGAAGGTCACGCTCTGCGAGAGGGGCACCGTTTCATCCTTGTCGCCGTGGAGTTGCAGGAAGGGCGGCAGGCCGGGCTTGACGTGGTTCATCGGTGAGATGTCGGCCAGCTTTTGCCACGCAGCGTCATTCAGGTCTTCGGTGCCGATGAGCCCGCCCAAGCCACCGA
>CAXNNN010000296.1:0-5149 GCA_964203095.1 Verrucomicrobiaceae bacterium
CGCGTCCTCGGCGCGTTCGCCATCGACGAAGACTCCAGCGCTGATGTCCTCCCACTTGCCTGCTTTCGCGAGGCTGGTCTCATCGCCCGCCGCCGCCTCACGGAGCTTGGCGATTTGATAATCTGGTCTCTGCGCCCAAGCCTGCCCAAAAGCCGGGACTGCCGCCTTGGGCAACTCGCCGCTGATCTTCAAATCCTCCTGCGCCGCGACGCCGAGCAGGGGCTTCAGGTCGCCCAGCAAACTGACGCGTTCGGTTTCCAGCACGCGACCTTCCAGCAGGATCCGCTGAGCATCGACCTGAGCCTGAGCGGCGTCCAAGGCGGAGAGTTCGCCGGCCTCCGCACGCTTCGCGGCGAAGTCGGACAGCTCACTAGCGAGCGCCGACTGCTGCTGGCGCAGGGCGCGCTGTTGCTCCAGAGACAGGAGCTTCACGGCCAGTGATTGAGCTTGGGCACGGAGAAGGCGCTGCTGATCCTGCACTTCCAGCTCCGCAGCCTTGACCTCCTTGGCCGACATGTCTTTCTCCAACCGCAGCCGCGCGGTCAGGGGAAACTTCTGATCAAAGGAGAAGCCGACGTTGCCCTCGCGATAGCGATCATCATGCTTGAATTCGAAGCCGACCTCCGGGTTCGATAGGCGTCCGGCCTGGTGCATTCGGCCATGCGCCTCGTCAATGCGGAGGCGAGCGGCAGCGAGCGCGGGGTTATGAGAAATCACTCGGCTAGAGACGGCAGACAACGGAAGGTCCAACGCCTGGGCGGAGGTGACGAGCAGTAACAAAAAGAGAAAATGGGACATGGATCTGAGGTGCGGAAGTTGGCGAAACGCTCACGGCTTGAGAAGCAGAGCATGGCTATCCCCTATTCGGGAACGCAAGGGCACGAACGGCATCAACGGCCGCCACAGGTGCAAAACAGTTAGCAGGCCACGTTGGGGCCACGCACAGGCAGGCAGGTCGCGACCAAAAAGGCACCCCACCGCAATCGGATGGGCGGTCTGAGCCACGAATTCGAGGCGAGATCGGTCTTCAACACCGGAGTCAAATCCAGAAGCGGCAACGCTATCTGGTTGACTGGCAACAGTGCGGCCGCACCTACCACCACTTGCTGGGCAAAGTTCAGCCCACCGTGCTCGATCATGTGGCAAATGCCACACGGATTCGAGTGTGAGTGACCTGGCTCTGGCGTGTGCTGGTGATCTTCATCGCCGTGACCGTCATCGGCACCATGCCCATGATCGCAGCACTCCATGCCCTGCATTTCATGCAACAGGCCATACTGCTCAGCCAGGCAACGCCCAAAAGAGGCGGTCCAGAGAAGAAGCAGGGTGGCTGCAATGATTCGTGTCACAAGTTGCGGAATCTCATAGGCTGAGGGGTAGTTGTCAATGTGGTTCGCCGACCGAAGCCATAAGGACCCGCACAACGACTGTCCTCCGTCCACCAAAACGACGCTAATTCAAGGCTGGCACTCTCCCTGCTTGCGAAAGCGTAACCCTCGCGCTACAAGCTCAGGCCCCTCGCCGGACTTGACCCCCTGCGAGGGGTTTTTTGCCCATGAAATACGCATTCTACGACGAGAACATCCCCAACGAAGGCAGCCTTCACCTCATCGAGAACGAAAGAGACGCCTGCGGTGTCGGTTTCGTTGCCAACATCCACGGTAAACGGAGCCGTGACATCCTCGACATGGCGATCAGCGGCGTGTGCAATGTGCAACATCGTGGTGCGGTTGATGCCGACCGCGTGACGGGTGATGGTGCGGGCGTGCTGACGCAGATTCCGCATGAGGTGCTGCTGCCGGAAGTGGAAAAGCTTGGCCACGCGCTAGACCATCCGCTGGACCTCGCGGTGGGTGTGTTTTTCTTGCCGCATGATGCAGCGGAGCAGTTGCGCATTCAGTTGCTCACTGAAGCCATCGTGCGCAATCGCAACATCCGCGTGCTCGGCTGGCGCGAGGTGCCGGTGAACCCGAACGAACTGGGCGAGAAGGCACGGCGCACGATGCCGCACATCCAGCACTTGTTTCTGGAGCGCCCCGATGACATGGACGACAACGCCTTTGAGCGCACGCTCTTCCTGGTGCGCCGGGAACTGACCATCAAGTCCAAAGAGCAGAAGCTGGCCAGCTTCTATGTCGCGTCACTTTCTCACCGCACCATCGTTTACAAGGCCTTGCTGCTACCCTCTTCCCTAGAGAAGTTCTACACTGACCTGCAAAGCGACGCGTATGACACTTCATTCGCTCTATTTCATCAGCGCTTCTCGACCAACACCTTCCCCACTTGGGCACTGAGCCATCCGTTCCGAACGCTCGCGCACAACGGAGAAATCAACACGGTGCGTGGCAATCGCAATTGGTTGAGCAGCCGCACCAGTGACTTCGAACATGACTTCTGGGCAGGCGAAGAGCATCTGCTCAAGAAATTGCTCGATGCCAATAGCTCCGATTCCGCCAGCCTAGACCAAGCGCTGGAGTTGCTGGTGCTCAGCGGACGCACTCCCACCCATGCCATGGCCATGCTAGTGCCCAGTGCCTATGGCATTGACCCAACGACCTCGGACAAATTGAAGTCGTTCTACGAGTTTCACGAATGTTTCAGCGAGCCTTGGGACGGTCCCGCCGCATTGGTCTTCACCGACGGCCTCACCGTGGCCGCAGGACTTGATCGCAATGGCCTGCGCCCGAGCCGATGGAAGCTGACCAGCGATGGCATCTTCGCGCTCGGTTCCGAAGTCGGCATTATCGCACTGGATGATGCCAAGGTGATCCGCAAAGGCAGACTTGCACCGGGCGAAATCCTGGAGGTCGATTTGCAAGCCGGGCGTCTGCGCTTCGATGAGGAGATCAAGAAAGAACTAGCCGAAGCGCAGCCCTACGGTGAATGGCTCAAGCACCGCCACACCCTCACAGCTCAAGCTCCAAGCGCCCCCAAGGAAGAACTGGACATCCTTAGTCTCTCGCAGAAGCAGGCCGCATTCGGCTGGACCAAAGAGGAGCTGGACTTCTCGCTCATCCCGATGCTGCAAAAGGGTGAGGAAAGCGTTTACTCGATGGGAGACGACGCCTCATTGTCCATCCTGTCCAAACGGCCGCGTTTGCTGTCGTCCTACTTCAAGCAACTCTTCGCGCAGGTCACGAACCCGCCGATTGATCCGATCCGTGAACGTGCCGTGATGAGCCTGGATGTCGTGCTCGGCCAGCAACGCAATCTTCTGGATGCAACCCGCGACCACGCCAAAGTCGTGCATCTCACCTCGCCCTTCCTCTACGACAACGAGTTGGAGACACTGAAGAACTTGCCGGAGTTCCCTAGCCGCGTGCTAGACATCACATGGCCCGTGAAGGATGGCCCCGCTGGGCTCAAAGCTGCTCTCGTTCAGCTCTCACACGAAGCCACGAAGGCGGTTCAGGAGGATGTGCGCATTCTCATTCTGAGTGATCGCAATGTGAGCGAAGAGCGCGTGCCAATCCCGGCACTGCTCGCCACCGGTGCTGTGCATCAGCACCTGAATCGCAAGCAAGTTCGCATGCGCCTTAGCATCGTGGTTGACACTGCTGAAGCTCGCGACACGCACCAGATGGCCACGCTGTTTGGCTTTGGTGCCTCCGCCGTGTGCCCCTACCTCGCGTATGAAACCATTCAGGAAGTTCTGGAATCCGACAAGACTGCCCGCAAGCCTGCACTGGAAGGCTTCGACTATGCGAAGGTTCTGACCAACTACCGCAAGGGGCTGGAGAAAGGCGTGCTCAAGATCATGAGCAAGATGGGCATCTCCGTGCTCAGCAGCTACACGGGTGCGCAGATTTTTGAAGCTGTCGGCATTGGCAAGGACGTCATGGACTATTGCTTCAGTGGCACGCCCTCGCAGATCGCGGGTATTGGCTTCCATGAAATCGCCGAGGAAGCCCTGGCCCGCCATTCTCTCGGTTTTGCCCAGCCCGTGCCCAGCGATGGCAGTGCGGCACCCCCTGTCGATCTTGGTGATCCCGGCTACTATCGCCCTCGCCAAAAAGGTGAGGTCCATGCGGTCACGGGACCAGTCATCAAGAACTTCCATACCTTCGTGAAGTCCGGCTCTGCCGAGGACTACCAGAAGTATGTGGCCGCACAGTTAGAGAACACACCCGTGGCGTTGAAGGACCTGTTGGAGTTCGTGCCCAGCAGCGATGGCCCAATCCCCATCGACGAGGTCGAACCCATCGAAGACATCCGCGTTCGCTTCACGACCGCCGCCATGTCACTCGGTGCCATTTCGCCCGAAGCTCATGAAGCCTTGGCCATTGCCATGAACCGCATCGGCGGCAAGTCCGACTCCGGCGAAGGCGGCGAAGATCCGAAGCGCTTCAAGCCCTACGACAACGGTGACTGGGCAAACAGCAAGATCAAGCAAGTGGCCAGCGGACGCTTCGGTGTCACCGCTGAATACCTCGCCAATGCTTGGGAACTGGAAATCAAAATGGCGCAAGGAGCAAAGCCCGGTGAAGGCGGTCAGCTCCCCGCGATGAAGGTGAACCGCATGATTGCCCGCCTGCGCAATACGACGCCTGGCGTCATGTTGATCAGCCCACCGCCGCATCATGACATCTACTCCATCGAAGACCTTGCTCAGCTCATTCATGACCTGAAGGAAGCCAACCCGCGTGCTCGTGTCTGCGTCAAGCTCGTCGCGGAGTCTGGCGTCGGAACCATCGCCGCTGGCGTCGCCAAGGCCAATGCCGACATCATTCTCATCTCCGGCCACGACGGCGGCACGGGTGCCAGCCCGCTGAGTTCTATCAAGCACGCTGGCCTGCCTTGGGAGCTTGGTCTTGCTGAAGCCCAGCAAGTGCTCATGCTCAATGGTCTGCGTGAGCGTGTCACCCTGCGCACCGACGGCGGCTTGCGCAACGGCCGTGACATCGCCATCGCCGCCATGCTCGGTGCCGAAGAGTTCAACTTCGGCACCATCGCGCTGATCGCTCTCGGCTGCGTTTACGTGCGCCAGTGCCACTTGAACAACTGCCCGGTCGGCGTCGCGACGACTGATCCGAAGTTCCGCGCCAAGTTCAAAGGCAAGCCTGAGCATGTCGTGAACTTCTTCAACAGTGTCGCTCATGAAGTTCGCGAGATCATGGCCCAGCTCGGTATCGCCAAGACGAACGATCTC
>CAXNNN010000297.1:0-5146 GCA_964203095.1 Verrucomicrobiaceae bacterium
CATGAGATAGGCAACCTGATCGTGCGGGAGGCTTGGCAACTGAGCATGCAGGCGACAGCTGCCCTGCGAAGAATGCGCCGCAGACACAGAATCCTAACCGCCTGCTTCGCCCAGGCCGAACTTTGGCCTTAACGTCAGTCTATTATGCAGGTCTCAATAAGTCTCATCTCGTGATCGTCTTCGCGGGTCGCCAAATAGGTAGGGCGCCTTGTCCTCAACGCACCGGATACAACGATAGGCAATCTTGATAGCGGTCAGTGTCGCCACGCCCGGCGCTTCGGCGGCGGCGCTCTGAGGACAGATCGCCCTACCTCGATGCGGGAAAGGCACAAGCTACGACCTCCCGACGACTCCCGTTAATCCGCAATCAACGCCGCGCGCTCGTTCTCGATACCGCTCTTTTGGAGGTAGTAGTCGTAGTCGCCCACATACGGGGTGACCTTGCCGTGGTTGATATGCAGGACCTTGGTCGCCAGAGAGCGGATGAAGTGCACGTCATGGCTGATGAAGACCAGCGTGCCTTCATAGGTCTTCAGGGCTTGCGTGAGGCCTTCAATGCTCTGGATGTCTAGATGCGTCGTGGGCTCGTCCATGAGCAGGATGTTCGGCGGATCGACGAGGAACTTAACAAGGTTCAACCGGCTCTTCTCACCACCGCTGAGGACCTCGCACTTCTTATACACCTCTTCCTTGCGGAAGAGGAAGGTGCCGAGGATGGCCCGGGCGTCGTCCTCGCGCAGGGTGGGGCAGACGCGCATGACTTCCTCCACGACGGTGGCGGTGCTTTCCAGCGTGGAGCTGCGGTGCTGGCTGTAGTAGCCGAGCTTCACATTGGTGCCCAGCTTGCGCTCGCCCTTCTGGAAGGGAACCTCGGCGGCCAGGATCTTCAGTAGCGTGGATTTGCCAGCGCCGTTCGGGCCGACGAGTACGGTGCGCTCGCCACGTTCGACTTCCATATCGAGCCCCTCATAGACTCGCTTGGTGCCGTAGGCCTGATGGATGTCCAGCAACTGGATCAGGCGCTGGCCGCTGCGCGGGGGCTGCGGGAAGTTAAATCGGAAGTATTTGCGCGGTGGCACTGGCTTGGGCAGGCGCTCCAGCTTGTCGAGCTGCTTCTGACGGCTCTGTGTGGAGGCAGCCTTGCTGGCCACATTGCGGAACCGATCGATGAACTCCTCAGTCGCTTCGATCTCCTTCTGCTGATTCTTGTAAGCGGCCAGGGCACGCTCGTAGTTGTCCTCGCGCTGCTTCAGGTAGTCACTGTAGTTGCCTTGGTAGCAGTTCAGCTTGCTCTGGTCGATCTCATAAACGGTCTCGATCAGCACATCCATGAAGTCGCGGTCATGGGAGATCATCAGCACCGCGCCCGAGTAGTTCTTCAGATACTGGCGGAACCACATGAGCGAGAGCAGGTCCAGGTGGTTGGTCGGTTCATCCAGCAGCAGCAAGTCCGGCTCCAGCACCAACAGACGCGCCAAGTGGCCGCGCATGATCCAGCCTCCGCTCAGTTCGCGTGCGGGTCGGTTCCATTCCAATTCCGTGAAACCCAGGCCGCGCAGCATCTTCTTCGCCTTGGCCTCGGTCTGTGGGTTGTGCAGCACGTCGAACTTGGTCTGCGCCTCGAAATACTCTGGGTCATCCGTGGTGCCCGCCTGCTCATGCTTGCGCAGCGTGGCCTCCAGCGCGGTCAAATCCCCGGCGCGGCCCGTGGCGATCTCCAGCGAGGTTTCGTCGCCGATGGGCTCGCTCTCCTGCGGCAGGTAGCCCAGCGTCGTGTATTCATCGCGCTGCACCGTGCCCGCATCGGGCTCGTCGGTCTTCAGAATGAGGGAGAAGAGGGTGGACTTGCCTGCGCCATTGGGCCCGACGAGGGCCACGCGTTCCGCGTAGTTGATCGTCATGTCCGCGTCCTGGAAGAGGATGCGGTTGTTGAAGGACTTGGTGAGTTTGCGAAGGACGAGCATGGGGGGGGAAGACGTAGCGCAGCAGGAAAAATGCGCAACTACGGGTGAAAGGTGGGGGGCACAGGAAAGGACATAACCACGGAACACACCGACGACACGGAAGAGAAACGGCCTCAGATCAATTCCGTGTGTTTTGTGTATTCCGTGGTTAATCCTGCTGATCGAAGCAATTGGCCATTCCGCAGGTTCCCGATTGTTTCGCGTCCAGGCCGCGTTTTCATCTTCCCGACCATGAGCGACACTTCCTCCCCCGCAACGCCCGCCCCACCGCGCTGGTGGCAGAATGAAGATTGGCTAGCTGTGCTGGCTGCGGCCCCGATCCTGATCGCCGTCGGGCTGGGCTGGGTGCCGAAGGTGCCGTCGCTTACCTGGACCGCCTCGGCTGACTTGGGCAAGGTCTTCTCTGCGGCGAACCTGCTGCTCACTGGCAAGCTGGCGCTGGGCTTCCTGCTCATCTCGGTCCTGGCCTTGTCGGCCTCCTTGGGGCGAAAAGTGTGGGCCTTCGCGGCCGGTGCAGCGCTGATCTACGCGCTGGCTTGGGTAGCGCAGTTGCTAGCCGCGCACACGGGCATCAAGGCCTGGGGGCTGGAGTATGTGGTCTTCGCCCTGGGCCTGGGCCTGCTGTGGAGCCACACGCTGCCGGTGCCGGAGTGGCTGCGCGAGGCGGTGCGGACGGAGTTTTTTATCAAGGTGGGCATCGTCATCCTGGGCGCGACCATCCTGCTGCAAGAGATGATGAAGGCGGGGCTGCCTGGCCTGATCCAGGCCGCGCTGGTCATTCCCGTCGTCTGGCACGTCTGCTACCGCATCGCCAAGTGGCTGAAGGTGGATGATGAGTTCGGCGTCATGCTGTCCACGGCTGTGTCCATCTGCGGCGTGTCGGCGGCGATCGCGGCCTGTGGCGCGATTCAAGGCGACCGCAAAAAGCTGTCTTATGTGACCTCGGTGGTGCTGCTGTGTGCGGTGCCAATGATGATCCTGATGCCCTGGGCGATCAAGGCCATGGGCTTGTCCGATGCCGTGGGCGGTGCCTGGCTCGGCGGCACGCTGGACACCAGTGGCTCCGTCGCGGCGGCGACCGAGATGATAGGCAAGACCGCCACGGATGTGGGTGTGATCGTGAAGCTCTCGCAGAACGTGCTCATTGGCGTTGTCGCCTTCCTGCTCTCCGTCTGGTGGTCCATGCGCGGTGGCAAGGACGGCACGGGCAAGGGCGAGCGGCCCTCCGCAGCGGTGATCTGGGAGCGCTTCCCCAAGTTCGTGCTCGGCTTCATCGCCGCGTCCGTCATCTTCTCGCTCTGGTTCAACCCCGAAGCCATCGGAGCGGATGCGGCCAAGGACTTGAAGAAGACCCTGGAAGGCCTGCGCAATGTGTGGTTCGCCGCCGCCTTCGTCAGCATCGGCCTGGAGACCAAGTTCGGCGACCTCTTGAAGCTCGGCGGCGGCAAGCCCGCCCTGGCCTTTCTCGCCGGTCAGGCCTTCAACATCGTGTGGACGCTGCTGCTGGCGCTGTGGCTGTTCGGCGGGCGGTGAGCTTGGTGGGTTGTTGAAGGTGGTTGCAAACCGTCGCTGCTCGGGATGGGCGCTTCCAAAATTCACCCGACATTGCAGGGCTCGGTGGCTTGCGGGCGGTGGCTGGCGTGCTCTAATGCGAGCTGCCTAAGCCATGAAACTCCCCAGCCTACTCACCTCTGAAGCGTTTGGCGTTGTGATCAAGTATGCCATCACGGGGGTGGCCACGGTTTGTGGACTGGACCCAGTCATGTCTATGGCACTGGGAGAAGGCAGCGCGGCATTGTTGAAAGACGGGAAAGAAGCCCAGCAGGATAAGGCCATCGCCATTGCCGAGGCGGTTGGAGCGGGAGCGGCCAAGGCTTTCCCTGTGTATCAAGCTCTGCCGGTGAAGGATCAGATAGGCATCATGGAAGGGCTCGCCCAGGTGGATGATCCGCAGGACCTCGTGAACGCGCCCTTCGTGCAGGCGGAGCTAGCGAAGTTGCCGAATTCGCAAGTGCGCAAGGTGGCGGAGAGTTATGTCCGTGCCTTGCCCGATCATGTGCGGCGCACGCTGGCCAGTCAGGGCGATCCCGCAGGGCGGACTGCCACCGCGCAGAGCATTCCGAAGAACGCGCAGGAGTTCGGCGCTGCCTTTGCTGCGATTCCCTCCATTTACAAAGCGGGCGATGCCGTGCCGCACATGCCCGGCTGGGTGCTGGAGGCCCAGCTCGGTGGCGGTGGCTTTGGCGAGGTCTGGCGCGCAAGTAAGCGTGAGATGCTCCGCGCCGTGAAGTTCTGCAAAGGCGGTGCCTCTGCCGCGAATCTGCGCATCGAGCGCGATCTCGTTGAGCGCGTGACCAAGCTGGCTCGTCGCACGCCTGGCTTGGTGAAGATTGAAGATGACTTCCTCGACCAGCAACCACCGTCACTGGTCTATGAATTTGTCCAAGGCTGCACGCTGGAAACGCACCTGAAGGCCCGCATTCGAGAGGAAAAACCCTTCGCCTGGGGCGAGGCCGCAGGTATGATCCTGGAGCTGGCCGAGACCATGGCTGTCTGCCATCGCGAGTCCATCATTCATCGCGACTTGAAGCCCGCGAATATCCTTCTCGATCTCGATGACCCTGCCGAGCCGCGCCTGCGCATCACCGACTTTGGTATTGGTGCCGCGCTGGATGGCTCTACCGGCATGGTGATGAACGGATTCACCCAAAGCCAAGGCGCGGGCTCCGCCAAGTATGCCAGCCCGGAGCAGTTGCGCGGGGCCGCACAGCATCCGCGCGATGACATTCACGCCCTGGGCATTATCTGGTTGCAGTTGCTCATCGGTGATCTTCATGAAGACCGGCTGGATGGCCCCACCAGGCGCGGGCTGCTGCGTGAAGGTCAACCCGAGGTCTTGATCGAACTTCTGGAGGAATGCATCGCCACTAAGCCTGCTCATCGACCAGAGAATGCGGTAGCCATGGTGGCCAGACTGCGCTCGTTGCTTGGCGCTTCGTGGGGAGAAGTCGCAAACCCGCCTGCCGCGCCCGCCCGGCAGAGCACAACCGCCACACCACCGCCGCTGCCTGCCGCGCCTTCGTCGCAACCCAAGCAACCAGCTGCCAAGCTGCGCACCGATCTGCGTGTGGAGGACTTGAAGGACAAGCTTACCCGCAAGAAGACCAAGCACCCGGAGGACT
>CAXNNN010000298.1:0-5132 GCA_964203095.1 Verrucomicrobiaceae bacterium
TGCATGACTTGGTGCCCAAGGCATTTCATGCCAAGCACTAGGCCAAGACTACCACGCGGCCAGCACGTTCTCGACCGCTCCAGCCACCTCCCGCACCGCCACCTCCCTGCCCGCCTCATCGGCAAGGCATGTCATGCGCACATCTTGGATACCGCAGGGCACGATGGGCTGGAAGCCCTGAAGAGACTTGCGTGTCACATTCAGAGCAAAGCCGTGCATGGTGATCCATTTGCGCACGCCGACACCGATGGATGCCAGCTTGCGCGTCTCGGCCCACACGCCGGTTAAGCCCTCGCGTCGCTGCGCCTGCACACCGAATTGACCGCAGACCTCGATCAGCACCTCTTCGATATGCCGCAGGTAGATGTGCAGGTCGCGGCCTCGCGCATTGAGGTCCAGAATCAGGTAGCCAACGAGTTGCCCTGGCCCGTGATACGTGGCCTGCCCGCCGCGATTCGTCTCGATCACAGGGAACGGGCTGGCCTCGGCATTCAGCAGGCTAGTCTTGTCCGGCGTGCGGCCGATGGTGATCACCGGCTCATGCTCCAGCAGCAGCACCGTGTCTTCGATCTCGCCGGCCAGACGCTGCTCCACCAAACGCTCCTGCATGGCAAAAGCGTCCATCCAGGTGATGCGATCCAACCAGCGAAAATCCATCCCGCAGCCAAGGCAAGGCGCGGGCCGCTGTCCACTGCGGAGTTTCCCCTGGCACACCTCTGGCTATCATGGTCAGTGACCCGTCACCATGCCCAGCCCGATTAGCCAACCCAAGGCCAACCTCATCTACGCGATTGCCTTCGTTAGCATGGTCATGGCGGTGTTTTCGGTGGGCTATCGTGTGGCTGGCTGGTCGTGGAGTGACGCCATCTACATGGTCATCATCACCGCCTTCAGCGTGGGCTTTGGTGAGGTGCAGCCGATCACCGAGACGTGGCTACGCGTCTGGACCATGGCCCTCATTTTCCTGGGCTGCACCAGCATCATCTTCATCACCGGCACGCTGGTGCAAATGCTCACAGAGGCACAGATTCAACGCGCACTTGGAGGCAGACGCATGGAAAACGAAATCGAGAAGCTCAAGAACCACGCCATCATCTGCGGCTACGGCCGCATCGGTCGCATGATCGCCAGCCAGCTAGAGCAGGGCGGCATTCCCTTTGTCATTGTTGACCAAGCAGCGGACCGCGTGGCCGATGCGAAGGAAGGCGGCTGGCTCACCCTGCAAGGCGAAGCCACGGACGAATCCGTGCTACGAGCGGCGGGCATCGGCCGGGCACGAGTGCTCGCTACCGTGCTGCCCAACGACGCGGCGAATGTCTTCATCACCCTCAGTGCGCGGAACATGAACCCGACCATTCAAATCATCGCGCGTGGCGAAGTGCCCTCCACCGAGCGCAAGCTCATCCAAGCCGGAGCCAACCGCGTCGTGCTGCCAGCGCACATCGGCGCGGACCGCATCGCGCATCTGATCCTGCATCCGAACGCACGCGAGCTACTGGGCGGCAAGACCCAGTCCAGCGTCGAGTTTGAGCACCACCTCACGGAACTCGGGCTCGACATGGAGGAGATCGAAATCGGCCCCACATCCCCCTGGCAGCACCGCTCGGTGGGCGACGTGGAGAAAGACGCCGCCGGTCGCCTGCTCGCCGTCGCCATTCTGCGCAAAGAAGGCGGCACCGATATGAATCCCGACCCCAGCGCCACCTTGCTACCAGGAGACGCCTTGGTCGTGATGAAGCGCGGCGGCAGAGGCTGATCGCCCGCTCCCCGGCGCGTCCCTTGCGCAGTGTGCGCCCACGATTGCGCACCTCATGCCGTGCCAGCAAAAGCCCCGCCCAGCCCCCGTAGTTTGGCTTCAGAACCTCCACTGAATCCGAACCATGAAAATGCATCGCTTGTGCTCTGGCAACCATCGCAACCTCTTCACCACCTCCCAAGGGCGGCGGGACTTTCTTCAAGTCGGTGCCATGGCGGGTCTGGGCATCACCTTGCCACAGTTGCTGAAACTTCAGGCCGCCGGGCTCGACATGCCAACGGTCGAGACCTTCAAGCCCATCGCCTCCTCGATCATCCACATCTATTTGCCCGGCGGCATGGCCCAGCATGAATCCTGGGACCCCAAACCCTTCGCCGCACCTGAGTATCGCGGTCCCTTCAGCCCCATCAAAGGCGTCACCGGCGAGTATGTCGGCGAGCAGTTCGCCAACATCGCCAAGATCATGGACAAGATCAGCATCATCCGCTCCATGACCCACGGCGAGGCCGCCCATGAACGCGGCACCTGCAACATGCTCACGGGCTACCGCCCCAGCCCCGCGATCAAGTTCCCCAGCTTCGGCTCCATCATCTCGCACGAGCAAGGCTCGCGGAACAATCTGCCACCTTATGTCGCGATCCCCAGCGTCTTCGCCCCTGAACAAGGCAGCGGCTACATGAGCAGCGCGTATGGTCCCTTCGCTCTCGGCAGCGACCCCGCCGACGGCGGCTTCACCGTGCGTGACCTCGCACCACCGAAGGACATCGACGCCAAACGCTTTGCGCGTCGGCGCAGCCTGCTCTCGGCCGTCGATGAGCACTTCAGCAGCATCGAGAAGTCCGACGCCCTGAACGCCATGGACAGCTTCTACAATGCGGCCTACAGCCTGATCAGTTCGGACAAGGCACGCGAAGCCTTCAACCTGAGTGCCGAGCCCGCGAAACTGCGCGACGAGTATGGTCGCAACGCCGCAGGCCAGCGCTTCCTCCTGGCACGTCGCCTTGTCGAAGCTGGCACGCGCATGGTCTCCGTGAACTACGGTGGCTGGGATCACCACTCCAACATCAAGAGCGCCTTCGAAAGTCAGGCTCCTCAGTTCGACGTCGCCTTCGCGCGCCTCATCCGTGACCTCGACGAGCGCGGCCTATTGGACACCACACTGGTGCTTGTCAGCTCCGAGTTCGGTCGCACACCGAAGATCAACGCCACCAATGGCCGCGACCACTACCCGCGCGTCTTCTCGGTGGCCATGGCGGGTGGCGGCGTGAAGCGCGGCTTCATCTACGGCAAGTCCGACGCCCTCGGGGCTGAGCCCGATGAGAATCCTGTCGGCCCCGAAGACCTCGCCCGCACCATGTATCGCCTGCTCGGTATCAACTCCCAAAAGCGCCTCGTCCTCGAAGGCGTGCGCCCCATCGACATCGTCAATGGGGGCCGCCTGATGACGGAACTGATCGCTTAGAGTCGAGCAGGGTCAGAACTTGTAGTTCAGCCCCACCTGCGCGGTGAAGCCGCTCATCTCCAGCGAGTGCTCGCTCAGATCGGTGCCGCCTTGCAGATCGCGCGACCAGTCGTAGCGACCAGCGGCGTAGGCGCTGAGCCTGTCGGTGATCGGCAGCTCGGCGCTCAGCTCCAGGTAGAAGCCGGGCAGCACCTCGGTGCCGCTGCTTTCGCTGCTCCAGCTGTCCAGGTTGGAGCCTCCTTTGACACGCAGGGTTTCCTCAGTCTTGGCGTCCCAGTCGGCAACGTTCAATGCCAGCCCAAGGCTGGCGCTGATGCGCACCGGCGAGGCCTTCGGCTGGTAGTTGAGCTGCGGGCCGAAGCTCAGCGTGTGCAGGTTCACATTTAGCTCATTGGCGATGGTGCTTTCTAGGTTCGTCTCGATCACGTCACTGCCGCCGCCGCTGCGCGAGGCGAGTCGGGACACCACCACGCCCGGGCCTTTGAAGTTGCCCTTGAGAATCGGCGGCAGCGGGCCGCCCAGGCTGGTGTAGGTGTCGGCAAAGGCATTGCCTGTCGTGGTTTGGGTGGCGCTGTAGGCCAGCAGGCTGCTATCTGTCTCGCTACGGGTGAAGCTGTAGCCGAGGCTCCCACTCAGGGTGAGGCCCTGCCACGAGAAGACACTGGGGGTCTCCACTTTGAGGAAGCCACCCCAACCATCGGCGTCTTCGGCGCTCCTCAGGTCATGGAGCCGTCCGGTGGTCTCGGTGACGAAGCTGCTGCTGTGGAAGGTCACTTGGTCCCCTTGGACCTGCGATGCGCTGTCGTTGCCCACGTTCCAGGTCTGTGTGGCGCTGCCCGTGATGTCCTGCAACACATAGCCATCGCTGTAGTTGCCGCCGGAGCCATCGGTGTCTGCAAAGCCGCTGAAGTTCGGCAGGGCGAAGCTGGGAGCCTGCGCGCGGTTAGCGAAGCTGGCATCGCCGAGCGTGCGGTATTGCCCACCCGCACTGATACGCCAGGCACTGGACGGCGGCGGCAGCACCGCACTGGCGGCAGGTGCCTTGGGGTTCTTGGCACTGGCTTGCAGAATCGCTGAGCTGGGCTTCACAGCGGGAACGCTGGGCTTCGCAGCGGGGGCAGTGGGCTTCACTGCGGTAACGCTGGGCTTCACTGCGGGGGCAGTGGGCTTCACTGCGGGGGCAGTGGGCTTCGCAGCGGGAACGCTGGGCTTCACTGCGGGGGCAGCAGGTTCAGCCGCGTGAAGGGAGACGGCACACGCGATGGCGTAGAGGGCAAGGAGACGTGGTTTCATAGTCGGGAGCTGAGTGGGTTCTAAGGAGGGAACCCACGGGGCGAGGGTGAGTCGCAGCCCGTGGGTGGAGGTGGGGGGGAGGTGTTATTCGCCGTTACCGGTGTTTACCTTACCCCTCAGTTTGGCGGCATTAGCTTGCTGTTTGTTTGAGGGCATTCGAGGCCGATCAAGGGACATGCCCATTGACCATTAGCTTGCCGCTCAGTTTAGCGGCATTCGAGGCGGTGCCTTGCGGCAGCAGGAAGAAGCCGTAGCTGCTACCAAACCTGTTGAGTTGGCCGTAGAAGAGCGCGGTGCGCACGCTACCCGTCACACCTTGCTTGAAGCTGCCGGCGAAGACACCGGTCGCCGCGTCGAACGCCGTGAAGGTCAGGCCATTGGCGTTGGGCAGAGTCGGAACTGCGGTGTTGGTCGTGCCCGTTGGGCTAGGATTTGCAATCCGTAGCAGCTGACTGAACGCCCCAGGCAAGCCACCCGCCTCCAAAAGCAAGCTGGCATTAGGTGTACCGGCAGAAGTAGGAGAAAAATCCCCGACCAACTGCCCCTTCGCGGGCGGTGTGTAGGAAGCGCCCTCGATCATGGTCGAGAGCGGGCCAAAGCCTGCACTGTAAACCGTGTCCG
>CAXNNN010000299.1:0-5124 GCA_964203095.1 Verrucomicrobiaceae bacterium
GTCCACGGTGACTTCCACTTCGTCCGCTGGCAGCTCGCGCACGATGGTGGCAAGACGGCGAGCAGGCAGCGTGGTGGCTCCGGGCTCCTCGACCTCAGCCTGGACGGTGCCACTGACGCCCACGTCCAAATCGGTAGTTGCAAGTTCGAGCTGACCGTCACGAACCTTGATGAGGACGTTGGAAAGGATGGCCAGCGTCGTGCGCGCGCTGACCACGTGTTGCACCTGTTGGATCGCGTCGAGAAATGCCTGCTTGCTGATGGTGAACTTCATACCCAAATAGTTGCCCCGCCGTTTAGCGGTTTTGGCTTGTAGGGCGTTGATATTGAGCAGAAAAGCGAAGCGTGTCTAACACAAAACCAGTGCGATGCTGTATCTGAGCACATTGCTGCACCATCATGGTGTCAGGGAGCGGTGATTTTCGACTTCAGCTCGGCAATCATGGAGCGGAACTCCTCGGTCTGCTCCATGCGGGCAGTGACCACCTTGCAGGCATGGATCACGGTTCCGTGATCGCGGTTCCCGAAGGCCTTGCCCACATCCACCAGCGACAGTTTGGCCATCTCGCGAGTCAGATACATGGCGACTTGGCGGCCTTCCGCGATCATCTTGGGTCGGCCGCGACCAAGCATCTCGGACATGCGAATGTCATACCGCTCCGCCACCACGCGCTGAATGCGATCAATGTTCACCGTGCGGCCGGGCTCCTGATCCAGCACGTCACGCAGCATGGATTCAATCTCGGCCTCGCCCGGAGTACGATCTTCCTGAAGCGACACACGAGCCGCCACACGCATGAGGCAGCCTTCCAGCTTTCTCACATCGGTGCGCACACGGTTGGCGATGAACTCAATGATCCACGGCTCGATCTGCACCCCAGCATCGGCCGTCTTACGGCGAAGAATCGCCAGACGTGTTTCATAGTCGGGCGACTGAATCTGCGTCGTAAGGCCCCACTCGAAACGCGAGACCAAGCGGCCTTCCAAATTCTTGATATCACCGGGAGGCTGATCACTGGCCAGGACGATCTGCTTGGTGTTGTTGAACAGGTCGTTGAAGGTATGGAAAAACTCCTCCTGCGTACTGTCCTTGCCACCAAAAAACTGAACATCGTCAATCAACAGCACATCGACTTTGCGATATTTGGCGCGGAACTGAGTGAGGGTCTGCTTGCGAATCGCATCGACAAACTCATTGGTGAACGTCTCCGAGGTGACATAGCGCACCACAGCGCGCTTCTTACGGAACATAATCTCGCGACCGATCGCGTGAAGCAGGTGGGTCTTGCCCAGGCCAGGCTGACCATGAAAGAAGAGCGGGTTATAGATACGACCAGGCTTCTCAGCCACTGCTTTGGCCACTGCGGCACAGTAGCTATTCGTGGTGCCCACCACGAAGTTATCGAAGGTAAACTTGGGGCTCAACCCCGCTTCCGCCAAACTCTCGGGCGTGCGCACGGTTTCGGTAACGACACGCGCATCGCGCTCAACAACGGAGCCAAGACGACGATAGCTCAAAGCCACTTCTGTCTCGCCCGCAGGCAGCACATCACTCCCGCCGGCCTTGGCCGCCTGCACCACGCAATGAACCTTGCGTGCACCACCCAGAACCTCCACCAAGGACTCTTGGATCACGCTGGCGTAGTTACTCTCGATCCAGAGTTGCTGCATCGGATTGCGCACCTCAATGACCACCTCTCCTTCGGGGTTGGCGTGCGCCATGACTCCACCAAACCAACGTTCAAATTCCGACCCTACGCGAGGACGCAGCACTGCACACGTTTTGTCCCAAAACCCCTCCATCAAGTTGTCACCAGATGCTTGGCTTTGATTGGAAGGACGCGAGGCAGGTATGGAAGAAAAAGATTCATTGGT
The DNA here is from genome assembly GCA_964203095.1 of Verrucomicrobiaceae bacterium. Taxonomy (GTDB): domain Bacteria; phylum Verrucomicrobiota; class Verrucomicrobiia; order Verrucomicrobiales; family Verrucomicrobiaceae; genus JAEUHN01. The sequence continues at coordinate 1,875 of CAXNNN010000299.1, forward strand.
GTGCGCCATGGGTTGTTGGTGGGAGAGAAATTCGTGCGAGGCGGGAGTCAAAACAGAGCAGAGCCTGTTTCAAAAATTGTCACTCCTGTGTATGACGAAAGCGACACCTTCGACAAGTGAATCTTGTTTATTTTTGAAACGAAAGACGAGGTGATGAAAAGTTTTTAAAACAATGGAGGACGCGTCTTTCGAGATCAATGCAGTTGACGTTCCCCGCATAAGAACGCTGGGTATCCTTTGAGCACAGGCCCACCCACTTCCATCATGACTTCTGAACACTCTCAGCCACTTCGCGAACTACTGCATCGTCGTCTTCACATCATCGCTGATCACGACCTGCGCGCCCACCATCCCGAGCAACAACTTGCTGCACTTCAAGAGGTGTCCGAGCGGCTGCAAGAGTGGCACCAGCAGCACCGCGCAGCCTTGCCCGCACGTCTGAATCATTTCATGGACCAAGCAAGCTTTAGCAAGGCTCTCGAATACCTTGATCAAACGGAGGCCTAGCCCTCACCGTCCGAACCCTCAGTGGTCTCGGCCTTGTCTTGCAGCTTTTTGAACTGCACTTGCTGCACACGATGGTGATCGACCTTGGTCACAGTGACCACGTAGTCACCCACTTCAATGTATTCGCCAGGCTTCGGCAGATGCCCCAGCATGTGCGTCACGTATCCACCCACGGTTGTGACTTCATCACTCTCAATGGTAAGGCCCGCATGTTCAGCGAGCTCATACAGGTTGAGAGTGCCATCGACTTCAAACTCATCGCTACTGACACGCCGAAACTCGGGCTTGTCGAAATCAAACTCGTCTTGGATGTCGCCCACGATCTCTTCCAACACATTGTCCAGCGTGACCACGCCCACAGCACCACCAAACTCATCGACGACCAAGGCGAAATGCAAATGCTTGTCCAGGAACATGCGCAGCAGCTTGTCGATCGGCATCATCTCGGGCACCGGTACTAGTTCGCGCTTGACCTTGCGGAGGTCAGGATCAGGACGCCCGACCAAAGGCAGCAAGTCCTTGATATGAAGCACCCCTACGCTGTGATCGAGATGCCCCTCGACCAATGGAAAGCGGGTGTGCTTCGAATCCACGGCAACCTTCCAATTGGCTTCAAAGGATTCATCCAGATCCAATGAAACCACCTGATTGCGTGGCGTCATCACATCACGCACGCACCGATCATTCAAGGCCAGCGCATTGAGCAGAATATCCTTCTCCGTCTCCGTCACGCGCTTCGACTTCTGACTCTCGGCAACGATGTGACGCAACTCCTCTTCCGAGTGCGCAAGCTCGCCCTCACTGACTGGCTCAACCTTGAACAGCACGCGCAACAACCAGTTGGCGGTGCCATTGAGAACCCAAATAGCGGGCTTCAGCACGATGTAGAAAAAATGCAGACCGGGCGCAATGATGAGCGTGGTAGGCAGAGCCTTGCGGATCGCCAGTGATTTCGGCGTCAGTTCTCCGAGCACCACATGCAAGAACGTGATCACTGTGTATGCGATGGCAACAGACACACCACTGACGACCGCATCGCTTTTGACGCCAACCGCGAATAGCAAAGGCTGAGCAACCCGCGCAATATAGGGCTCACCTACCATGCCCAGCGCAATACTGGAGAGAGTGATCCCAAGCTGAGTTGCCGACAAATAAGAATCGAGGTGGCGGGTTTCGTGTCGCGCTAGCGCAGCCCCTTGCGCCCCCTCGTCTACAGCTGCCTCTATCTGACTATCCCGCACCTTGACCAGTGCAAACTCCGAGGCCACAAAGAACCCGTTCAGCAGAACAAAAAAAAGGATGATGGAAGCCTGCCACAGCAGCTCCCCACCACTGTAATTCCACTCTCGAACCAGCTCACCCTCTGGCACGCTGGCCAGCAATGATGCGAGGCTCGGGTAAAACATAGAATGAAAAGAAGCAAGCAGCGAACATCAAAGCTTCTCGTAATTGCCATCGATCCTCTTCTCAAGGATCGTGAAGCCCGCGGCCTTTGCGTCAGAGACACTCAATGGCTTGGTGTATTTGGGCGTGCTAAACGCCGAAATTTGCTTCTTTACCGGCTTTCTGCACAAGGGGCAAACTGTGAGAGCGGGACGGTCTATTGGCCTTCTCAAATCGAAACCTCTCCGGCATGAAGGGCAACCTCCCTCGGGGTCTTCTGCAATGTAAGAATACGTCGGCATAGCTCATCATAGCAACCATGCCGAGCCGACGATGGGACAGGATCCCACCGTCAAGCCAGGCGATAAGGCTACCAGCTGGAGCGCGTCACGCCTGGGATCAGACCATTGGACGCATATTCACGGAATGTGAGACGGGACATTTGGAAGCGACGCATAAAAGCGCGGCGGCGACCAGTCACGCGGCAACGGTTGACCAGACGTGTAGGGCTGGCGTCACGCGGAAGCATGGACAGACCGACATAATCTTTATTCGCCTTCAACTCTTCACGGAGTTTAGCGTATTTCGCGACAGTGTTTTGTTTGCGCTTTTCGCGCTCGAGCCAGCATTTCTTAGCCATAGAGGGGACGGAAGATGGGGAAAGTTATCCCCAATGCAAATGGTTTTTGCACTTGAATCGAGACGTTTTTCGAGCTTGGGTACTGCCGTCTCACAACCCTTTTTACCCACTACCGCTCGCTATGCTTACCGGCTTTTTGATCGCAGTTATCTTCTTGATCACCGGCTCTCTTGCCTTTGCTTATCTGAAAAACGGCTGAAAGCTTGGCTCTGACCAAGCTTTAAGCACCAACCCAGCCTAAGCTATCTTCTGCGATCCGGCAGTGATTTAAGCATGCGCAATGTAAGTTCTTGCTTCAAGCGTGATGACACTATCATGCTCGACCTGCAGCGACATCGCTCATCCTCCCGAAGCTTAGCAGGCGCAAGTTTCGCCAGCGGCTTGGTTTTGGCTCACTTCGTATGCGGTGCGACTGCTGCCGCGCTGATGGTTTTCCACCAACTGTTCTTTGTCGCCCTAGTCGTGGCGGGATGGTTTCTTTGCTCGATCTGTATCGTGGTAGGCATGATGAATCATCAACAGTGGTGCCGCATTTTACTCGCCGCGTGGTTTTTGTTGGGTGCGCTCGCAGGGGGGATGTCCGCTGATTCGTTAAAACCATCATGCGGATGGTGGGATGATTTTCGTTTGGTTTCGTGCTGATGCAAGACGCTTGCGACGCGAAATAGGTTCTGTAGTGCAGGTGGAGCGAGGGGGCGTAGCCCCGAGCGGAGCCGGAAC
>CAXNNN010000300.1:0-5108 GCA_964203095.1 Verrucomicrobiaceae bacterium
CGCTCGTTGTCGGTTAAGGCGGGTGCCAGCCTCTCTAGCTCCGGCGGAGACTCGCGCAGAACGGATGAAGCTGTCCTGTCCGAGGAAAGGATCGGGCTGTAGTTCGGCGGCGTCTCCATGCAGGTCAGTGTGACCACCACGGGGCGGGCCGTCAATCACGCATTCAACCCCGCCGCTGCCAGTGCCGTCTCTTCGTTCACGATCTTGCCGCTGAGGTCGGACTTGGTCAAGGACTTGATCTCGTCACGGAACTTGCGCACGAAGCTCTGCGTCGGCCAGGAGGCGGCTTCACCGAAGGCGCAGATGGTCTTGCCTTCGATCTGGTTCGCCACTTGTTCCAGCATGTCCACGTCGTCAGGGCTGGCATTGCCGGCCACGATGCGATCCGAAATCTTCGCCATCCACGGGCTGCCTTCGCGGCACGGGGTGCACTGGCCACAGGACTCGTGCTGGTAGAATTTGTTCAGGTTGTTGATCACCCAAGCCATCGAGCGGCTGTCGTCCATGATCATCACGCCACCAGAGCCCGCCATCGAGCCACAGGCAGCCATGGTGTCGAAGTCCATCGGGATGTCCCAGATGGTCAGCTCACGACCGTCCTTGAGCTTGAACTTCTCATCGGCCTTCAGCACCTTCGCGGACGAACCGCCAGGGATGACCGCCTTCAAGCTGCGGCCGGGCTTCAAGCCACCGCACAGGGTATTGATCACCTCGCCCAGCGTCACCTTGCCGACTTCGACCTCGAAGTAACCGGGCTTCTGCACGTCGCCGCTCACGCACAGGATGCGCGTGCCGGTGTTGTTGGGCGTGCCGAGCTTCGCGTATTCCGCGCCGCCGATCTTCAGGATGTGCTTCACGTGGCAGAGCGACTCGACGTTGTTCACGATGGTCGGGCTCATGTAGAGGCCCAGCGCAGCGGGGAAGTAAGGCGGCTTGATGCGCGGATAAGGACGCTTGCCCTCCAGCGACTCGATCAAGCCCGTCTCTTCGCCACAGATGTAGGCACCGGCACCGCGATGCACGTAGATCTCGCAATCGAAACCGGATCCGAGGATGTTCTTGCCCAGGAAGCCCTTCGCACGCGCTTCGGCGATGGCCTTTTCCATGATCCTCGCCGCGTGTGGGAACTCCTCGCGGATGTAGAGGTAGGCCAAATTTGCCTTCACTGCGAAGGCCGAGATCGCCATGCCTTCGACCAGCTGATGCGGGTCCTGGTGCATGATGTAGCGGTCCTTGAAGGTGCCCGGCTCGGACTCGTCGGCGTTGCAGATCAGATACACCGGCTTGGTGTTGGTGGGCGGGATGAACCCCCATTTCACACCGGTCGGGAAGCCCGCACCGCCGCGACCGCGCAAGCCGCTGGCCTTGACTTCATTGATGATGTCCTGGCGCTCCATTTTGACCGCCTTCTTCAGCATCTCATAAGCACCGTCCGCCATCGCGGTCTCGATACTCTGATCCCATCCTGCGCGATCGACATTGCGGAAGATCATGCGGTGTTCACGAGCGTGCGGCTGTTTGCCAGGAAGGTAGTCAACGGAGGCCATGCTCGATTATCCGGGCCTCAAGGGCAGCGGCAAGGGGGTTTTGTGAAATTTTTCACAAAGTCTACAACCACGGTTTCCTTTGACCTCCGACATCACCAGCCCAAGCTCAGTGGCTTAATGAAACGCCTTCGTTCCATGGTCTTTTTTCTGCTGTCCGTGTTGATCCTATCTTTTCTGGGCGTGGACTGGATGGCCGACAAACTGATCAAGCCACCCAGACGCGACCTTCAGGACTACCATCGTGAGATCCTGGCGAACGCACGAGATCACGGCATGAGGATTGAGGCCTTCGATGTGCGCGGAACGCCCTGCTTGCTCTGTGAGCCACTCGTCGATCCAGGTGCAGCGGTGAAAGGCAACAAGCTGCGCTCAGAACTGCTAGCACAGGGTTCGGCGCTGGCTCCATGGGGCGAGATTAAGGCCACCTTGGTGCTGATGCACGGGCACAAGGGTCGCAAAGAAGATCACCTGCCTGTGGCGGAGCGTTTCTGCGCTGCCGGTTTTCGGTGCCTCCTGATTGATCTCCCTGGGCACGGACAGAATCCACAGACCTTCGCGTCGTTTGGCAAAACAGAGTGCGTGCTGCCTGATCACGTGCTGGACGCAGCTTCACGGCAGTTTGACTTCACCCCACAGCCTGCGGGTCTGTTTGGCATTTCACAGGGTGGGGCGATTGCTCTGCAAGCAGCAGCTCTGAATGAGAAGCAATGGTTTGCCGTGGCAGAATTGGCGGGCTTTGCGTCGCTAGATCAGGTCATCACGCGGCAAGCGAAGAGCTTATTTGGTCCACTGGCCTCTGCCGCAGACTGGAGCGTGGCCAGCTTGGTGGAGCAACGCGCTGGCTTCGCTCCCAAAGACATCCGCCCGGTGGCTGCGGCTGCAAAACTAACCATTCCAGTGCTCATCGGCCACGGCGACGCCGATGATTTCGTGACGCCGGACCAAGCCAAGGCGCTGCTCGCCGCTGTGCCATCCACGCGAAAGCAGTTTCTCAATGTGCCTGGCGCAGGTCATAGCAACGTGCTGGTCACACCGGCTCCAGTTTATGCCACACTAAGCCGCTTTTTTCTGGAGGCACTGCCACGATGAAACAGGGATGAAGGTTTTATTTTCCACTCGCCACGCCCCGCGGCCCTGCCTTTACTGACCAACTTATGCGCTACGCCATCTGCAACGAACACTGGGGCAATCTGCCCTTTGCCCAAACCTGTGAACGCATCGCTGCGGCCGGATTTGAGGGCGTGGAGATCGCGCCCTTCACGCTGAATGAAGACCCACGCGAACTGACGGACCACGACGCGATCTCGGTGACGAAGGCGGCGAAGGATGCGGGCATTGAGGTCATCGGCCTGCACTGGATTCTCACGCGCCCGGCCTTCCTCCACATCACCACGCCGGATGCCACGCTGCGTCGCGACGCGGCCAAGCTCGGTCAGAAACTCGCACGCCTGTGCGGCATGATGGGTGGCAAGGTGATGGTCTGGGGCAGCCCCAAGGCGCGCAACCTGCTGCCCGAGTGGAACTACGACGATGCCTTTGCCCGTGCTGCTGAGGTAGTGCGTGCGGTGTCCGAGGAAGCAGGCAAATACGGTGTCACCATCGCCATGGAACCGCTGGGGAAAAAGGAGACGAACATCTTCAACACCGCCGAGGAAACCATCCGCTTCTGCAAGCTCGTCGATCATCCCTCGTGCAAGCTGCACCTGGACGTGAAGGCCATGAGCGATGAGGCCAAGTCGATCCCGCAGATCATTCACGAGAGCAAAGACTGGTTCGTCCACTTCCACACGAACGATCCGAATCTGCTCGGCCCCGGCATGGGCGAGGTGAAATATGAACCGATCATCAAGGCCTTGCGCGAGGTGAACTACACCGGCTGGCTGAGCACGGAAGTCTTCAACTATGAACTCGGGCCAGATGTGATTGCGGAGCGCAGCCTCAGCTACCTGAAGCAAGTGATGGCCGCGACGGCGTAGATCACAAGGTAGGGCGCTCTGTCCCCAGAGCGCCTTCATCGCAAGCCGGTGTGCATCGCTGATCTCGATGAATCTGGCATAGCTTCCTGACCCAACGGCGGCGGGCTAGGGACAGCCCGCCCTACCCAACTTTGTGATCACTTCGGCAGCTTGTTGAAGTCAAAGGTGCAGCAACCCAGGTCGAGCACATGATTGTTGCTTTCCAGGTGGCTGGTGAACTCCTCGGCCAGCGCATAAAGGCGCTGCTGGCCTTGCTTTTCCTTCTCTAGCAGACCGGCTTCCATCAGCACGCGCAGGTGCTTGGAGACGTTGTATTGCGTGATCTCCAGCGTCTCTGACAACTCATTCACGCTGCACCGCCCCCTCAACAGCATCCGCACCAGACGCAGGCGGTTCTCCTCGCCGAGCGCTTTCATGGCGGTGATGCAGTCGAATTTCTTCACGCTGCCTTTGTAGCGGAAAGCGGGCGGGGTTCAAGACGGGACGCTCACTTGTTTGGTGTTCACGCTTCAGCGTGTCTGCCTCAGAACACGCTCAAGCGTGAACACCCAACAGGTTATGCCACCGGCGCTGCTACATCCCGATGTGTCGGTGTCGGCTTGCCGGGGCGAAAATGTTCCTCATGGTCCAGCGTGGCTTTCAGTGTGGCGAAGGCGGGCACCACGGCTTGCAAGCTATCGCGCACGGCCTTCACCAAGTCCTCGGGGGCAGCCTCGGCGCGCAGGTTAACGATGAGTTGGCCACCTTGCGTGGGTTCGTCCAGTTGCATGCCCAGTTCCGGCACGTAGTCGCTGCGCACCAGATTGATCGAGGCTAGCTCGCCACCGATGCCGTCATCGGGGCTGAAGGTCATCTTGAAGTGCGCGATCTCGGCTCCCTGCAGGCGCTGCTGCACATCCACGGCCAAGGCCTTGAGGAAGTCGTTGGGTTCGAATTCATCGTCGGCTTTCAGCGTGACCGTTGCATTCAGCCAGCCGAGCAAGGCCTCGCCGTCGGCATACACTTCGTAGTCCAGCGCCATCGGCAGGCGATCGCTCTGCTGGTCGCTCATGATCTGATCGAACCAAGCATTAAGCCCCGTCTCCTGTCGGGAGGAAGCCATGATGACCTTGGACTTCGGGAACTCAGCCTCCAAAGTAGTGCGCAACTCGTTGAGCGCGGCCTCCTCCAGCAGATCGCTCTTGCTGATGACGATGATGTCCGCCTCCTCCAGCTGCTTCTTGAAAATGTAGGTCACCTTGCTGGAGAAGGTGCCGCCCGTTTCCAAGCCGAACACACGACGCGCCCGCACGGGATCGACCAGCACGCTCAGGGGAGCAACCGTGAAGTTGTCACCATACATCCGGCGCAATGGATAGGTCACCGTGGCCACGAGATCCGTGCAGCTGCCGACGGGTTCGGCGATGAACACGTCTGGCTTGGACGCGTCATTCAACCGCGCGGCTGCATCCACCAACGTATTGAACCGGCAGCAAAAGCAGCCGCCCGCGATCTCTTCCGTCGCGAAGCCCTGACCGCGCAGCAGCTTCGTGTCGACAAGACCACCGGCTTGATCATTCGTGATGAGTCCCACCTTCAAGCCCTG
>CAXNNN010000301.1:0-5108 GCA_964203095.1 Verrucomicrobiaceae bacterium
CAACGCTCACGCACTGGGCGAGGTCGTTGTCCTTCATCTTTTCCATGGTGTCGCGGACGGTCTTTTGGGTCAGGTCGAACTCCTTACGGATCGCTGGCCAATCGTTGCGGTCGGCGGCGTCGAGGATGCTCTGGGCGTGGGGCAGGACCGACTTATGGATGCCGAGGCTCTTCGAGAGGTCGATGACCTCGCGGCCAATATCCTCGACGGTCTTCTTGTCCTGGGCCTGCACGGCCACGAAACCTTCCGCCACCACGGTGCCAAAGATGAGGGAAAGCTGGGTGCGGTCCGTGGTGTCGGGCGTTTTCACGCTGCGCAGTTCCTGGCGCCAGTTGGGCTCTCCCAACTTGTCCAGGACAGAGAAGATTTCGCTGGGCACAGGCACCACCACGTCATCGACGACATAACCGGGGAAATTCTTGGCGCTGGTGATTTCGATGACCTCCGTGGCTCCTCCTTGGGCGTGGAGGTTCACAGCAAAGAGGCTGACGAGGGACAGAAGACCAAGCGAACGTAGGGTGGGCAGAGGGAACATAAGGAACTGGGTTTTCAGCATTGACAGCGAGAGGAACGAAACGCCACAACGCCGAAAGTCGCAAGCATTATCCGGCCTTTCGCAGGGTGGGAATAGTGCCCATCAAGAAACTGTTTGCGCGCCCTTCCAAATCGCTTCACAGGGGATAAACCAGAGCCTTGCCGTTGACCACTAACACCCGCACCCTCGTCGCCATCCCTGCTCGCTGGGGCTCGACCCGATTCCCCGGCAAGCCGCTCCATCTCATCGCGGGTAAGCCCCTTGTTCAGCACGTCTGGGAGCGCTGCCAGGACTGTCGCCGGGTTGATGACATCATCATTGCCACAGACGATGAACGCATCGTGGAAAGCGCCCAGAGTTTCGGTGCCCGCGCGGTGCTGACCGATCCCGCACACCCTTCAGGCACGGACCGCATCGCGGAGGCTGCGCAGTCCTTCCCGGATCACGATATCATCATCAACGTGCAGGGCGATGAGCCGCTGATCTCGCCTGCTCTGATCGACGAGTTGGCGGTGACTCTTCGGGCTGAGACGAGCATTCCCATGATCACGGCGGCTGTCATGATCCATGACGCCGATCAGGTGACCGACGCCAATGTGGTCAAAGTGGTGACCGACGTGCATGGTGACGCGCTCTGCTTCAGCCGCAGCACCCTGCCCTTCGTCCGCAATACCGACCCACGCACGCTGCACAAGCGCCACCTGGGCATCTACGGTTTTCGCCGTGATTTCCTCTACCAATTTATAGCGTGGCCGCCATCCATGCTGGAGATGACCGAGTCTCTGGAACAACTGCGCGCCCTGGAGAATGGAGCCCGCATCCGAGTTGTCATGACCAGCGATCTGTCGCCTAGCGTCGATACCTTTGAGCAGGCAAGGGCGGTGGAAAAGCTACTCGCAGCAAAAACTTGAGCTTCACTCCTTGTCCCATTTCTCTTACCCCTTATCTCTTCCCTCATGACCAAATTCATCTTCGTCACCGGCGGCGTCGTCAGTTCCCTCGGTAAGGGCTTGGCCGCTGCGTCCCTGGGCACCCTGCTGGAGCATCGTGGCGTGAAGGTCATCATGCAGAAATTTGACCCGTATCTGAATGTCGATCCTGGCACGATGAGCCCCTTCCAGCATGGCGAGGTGTATGTGCTCGACGATGGTGCGGAGACGGACTTGGACTTGGGGCACTATGAGCGCTTCACCAGCACGAACCTGTCGCGCATGAACAATCTGACCAGTGGCCAGGTTTACCTGAGCGTGCTGACCAAGGAGCGTGAGGGCAAGTATCTCGGCAATACCGTGCAGGTGATCCCGCACATCACGAATGAGATCAAGGAGCGCATCCGAGCAGTCGCCGAGAAGATGGGCGATGGCGTGATCATCACCGAGATCGGAGGCACCGTGGGCGACATTGAGGGATTGCCCTTCCTGGAAGCCATTCGTCAGTTCGCCCTCGAAGTGGGCCAGGGAAACGTGTTGTTCATCCACACCTCGCTCGTGCCCTACATCCGCGCTGCGGGCGAGCTGAAGACCAAGCCCACTCAGCAGAGCATCGCCAAGCTGCGCGAGATCGGTATCGTCCCGCATATCATTCTTTGCCGCACCGAGTATCCGCTGGAGCCGGACCTGCGGCATAAGCTATCCATGCACTGCAACGTGCCGATCGAAGGCGTGATCGAAGCTCGCGACGTGAAGCACACGATCTACGAAGTGCCGCTCAAGCTGCACGAGGAGCGCCTGGATGATTACGTATGCCGCTTGCTAAACATTGAAGCCCCGCAGCCCGACCTGACTCGGTGGCGCAATTTCGTGCAGCGCGTCATCAGCCCCACCCATCATGTGCGCATCGGTGTGGTGGGCAAATACATCGAACTCAACGACGCCTACAAGAGCATCTACGAAGCGCTGACCCACGCAGGAGCTGCCAACGACTGCAAGGTTGAGCTGATCAAGGTGGACAGCGAAAGCATTGAGAAAGCGGGGCCTGAACTCTATCTCGCAGGCTTGCAGGGCATCCTGGTGCCCGGTGGTTTCGGCGAACGTGGCATTGAGGGGAAAGTCATCGCTGCGCGCTACGCTCGCGAGCAGAAGGTGCCCTACTTTGGTATCTGTCTCGGGATGCAGATCGCTGTCATCGAGTTTGCTCGGAACGTCGCGGGTTTGAAAGGTGCCAACAGCACGGAGTTCGACGCGCTCAGCCCGCACCCCGTCATCACACTCATGGACGATCAGCACGAGATCGTGGACAAGGGCGGCACCATGCGCCTTGGTACCTGGGTCACTGATATCGAGCCCGGCACCAAGGCCTTCGAACTCTACCACAGCGCGACCATCACCGAGCGCCATCGTCATCGCTACGAGTTCAATCCTGAATACAAAGACCAACTCGAAGCCAAGGGCCTCACCCTGTCCGGCAGTTCTCCCGATGGCAAGCTGGCCGAGCTAGTCGAGATCAAGGGCCATCCCTTCTTTGTCGCCTGCCAGTTCCACCCCGAGTTCCTGAGCAAGCCCAATCACCCACATCCGATCTTCTTCGGCTTCGTGAAGGCAGCGATGGGGAGGCATTGATGACGGTGATCGCATTGAGTTGATCTTTGATCGACTGCAACATTTGGATGTGTGCCTGCTCAGGCTATCAACTCTCAACCATCATCTCTCAACTCAGCAGTGCCTTCCGAAACCATTCAATACGAAACGCCTGCGCTTTTGCAGGCCATCACGGCGCAGAATACGAATCTCCTGCGAGCCTTGGGAGAGGCCTTCACGATCCACATCACCAGCCGCGATGGCTGGGTGAAGCTGGAAGGTCATGAGGCCGGTGTGGGCGCTGCGCGTGATGTCCTGAGGCAGGTCGAGTCCATGCATCGGCAAGGTAATGAGATCAGTGCCTCGACTTTCAACTTGCTCATCAAGTCTGTGCAAGAAGCACGGGGCAAGGAAGCCGGACAAGCTCTCATGAGCTTGAAGCTGCTAGGCTCATCACGCCGTCCGCCCGTGCTCGCCAAGACTCAGGGCCAGATCGAATACTTGCAGGCAATGAAGCAGCACGAGGTCGTCTTCGGTGTCGGCCCTGCTGGCACCGGCAAGACCTTTCTCGCTATGGCGCAGGCCTTGCAATGCCTGCGCGACAAGACGGTGCAGCGTCTGGTTTTGACACGTCCCGCTGTCGAAGCCGGCGAAGCTTTGGGTTTCTTGCCGGGCGACTTGAAGGAGAAGATCTTCCCGTATCTGCGGCCGCTCTATGACGCGCTTTATGACTTGATGGAAGCCGAGGAGGCCGAGCGCTTGATTGAGCGTGGCTTCATCGAGATTGCACCACTCGCCTATATGCGCGGTCGCACATTGAAGAATGCCTTCATCATCCTGGACGAAGCGCAGAACACGACCGCTGAGCAGATGTTCATGTTCCTCACGCGTCTTGGCGTGGGCTCTCGCTGTGTGGTCACGGGCGATCCCTCGCAGTGCGATCTGCGTCGCGGCATGAAATCCGGCATTGTAGAAGCGATCCAGGCTCTGCAAGACGTGCAGGGGGTGAAGTTCATCCACTTTGCCAGCGTCGATGTCGTCCGATTGCCCGTCGTTCAGCGTATCATCGAAGCGTATGCCAAGCACCGCACCAGCTAGTCCTTCCATGCCTCCCACGCCCTCTACTTTCGTCCGCTACCTCGGTGGTTTCATCTTCCTCAGTCGATGGCTCCAGGCTCCGCTTTATCTGGGATTGATCGTTGCGCAGTGCGTTTATGTCTGGCGCTTCATGGTAGAGTTATGGCACCTGTTTGATCTGGCGCTGCTGGGGCACGCTCCAGCCGACCCCACGACCAACACCGAAACACTGGTAATGCTCAGCGTGCTGGGCTTGATCGACGTGGTCATGATTGCGAACCTACTTATCATGGTCATTATCGGCGGTTACGAGACCTTCGTCTCACGTCTGAATCTCGAAGGTCACCCCGATCAGCCGGAGTGGCTCTCACATGTGAATGCAGGCGTGCTTAAAGTGAAGCTCGCTATGGCGCTGATCGGCATCTCGTCGATCCATCTGCTGAAGACCTTCATCAACGCTGAGAAGATGGAAGGCGAGACCATGATGTGGCAGGTCATCATTCACATCACCTTCGTGGCCTCAGCGATTGCGCTCGCCTGGATCGATCGGCTCACGCAGGGCGTGGGGAAGGCCCATTAGTTTCCAGGTAGCGAAAGTATGCGTTCCGGTCATTTCAGGCTTGGCGCAGACCATCTAGCGGAGGCAGGCTGTGGGTGAATTTTCTCCTCCGCACACATGTCTCCCCTCGACCTGCAAGTAAACGGCTACGCTGGCACTGACTTCAATCGCGATGGCCTCACGGCTGAGGCCTTGCATCATGCCTGCGAGTGCTTGCGAGCGGACGGGTGCTCGCAGATTTTTGCGACCTTCATCACGGACACAATTGAGAACCTGCAGCTTCGCATGAAGACCCTGGCGGACCTGCGGGAACGCGATCCGCTGGCCCAGGAAGTCATTGCGGGGATCCACATTGAAGGGCCGTTCATCAATGGCGACAAGGGCTATGTGGGGGCGCATCCGCCGCAGTGCGTGAAGCCGG
>CAXNNN010000302.1:0-5103 GCA_964203095.1 Verrucomicrobiaceae bacterium
CCCTGGCGGACGCGAGTCATCGGTGCACATCACCGCGCAGGTCGTGCATGGATTGATCTTGGCCAAGGCCTCAGGCATGAAGCTGGAGGACGACTTGACCAGCAGCGGCACGCAGTGGCTTGCTCAATACGCGGATCGTGAGCTCGCACGCTTGCAATTGCCGGAGAAGCACAAGGGCCACAAAGCTTTCCCTGATGACACGGATGCACTGGTGCAGTCGGTCTTGGTCGAAGCGGGCGCTGGGAATGCCGCGATGCGTGCTGCCTTGTATGAGCATCGGTCGAAGCTTTCGCATTTGAACCTCGCCTTGCTCGGTCTTGCCTGCGCCAAGGTGGAGGAGAACGAGCGCCGCGACATGTGCCTGCGCAACCTGCGGCAGTTCGTGAAGCAGGGCGACGAAAATCAAACGGCGTGGCTGGACCTGCCTGAGAATGGCTGGTGGTATTGGTGGCATGATCCCATCGAGACGCAGGCCGCATTCTTGAAGCTTCTCTGCACCGTCGAACCGAAGGGCGATCTGGCAGCACGCATCGCGAAGCATCTGCTCAACAACCGGCGCAACGGCACGTATTGGAACAGTACTCGCGACACGGCGGCGGTGATTGATGCGTTGGCGGTCTTCGTGAAAGCGAGCGGCGAATCGAAGCCCGATGTGAAGCTTGAAGTCGTCATTGACGGCGTGGTGAAGAAACAGGTCAGCATCAATGCCTACAACCTGTTTAGCTTCGATAGCACACTCATCATCGAAGGCGATGAACTGGCGTCTGGCAAACACACGCTAGAACTGCGCAAACAAGGCGGCTCGCCCGTGTATGCGAATGCGTATCTCACGCTGTTTAGCAAGGAAGACATGATTCCTGCGGCGGGCTTGGAAGTGAAGGTGCAGCGCAGGTTCTACAAGCTGACTGAGCAGAAGACGAAGGACTTGGTGGCAGGGGCTCGCGGTCAGGCTTTGCAGCAGCAAGGCATCAAGTATGTGCGCACCGAACTGGCTAGCGGCGATCCTTTGATCAGCGGCGATCTGGTCGAGGTGGAACTGAGCATCGACAGCAAGAACGACTATGAATACTTGCTCATCGCCGACCCGAAGCCCGCAGGCTTTGAGCCCGTGGAGGTGCAGAGCGGCTGGAGCTACGAGGGGCTGAACTCGTATCGCGAGTATCGAGATGAGAAGGTTGCCTTCTTTGCCGAGCGGTTGCCTCAGGGCAGGCACAATGTGAGCTATCGCGTGAAGGCCGAGATCCCCGGATGCTTCAGCGCCCTCCCGACCAAGGCTGAGGCAATGTATGCGCCGGAGCTGCGTGCGAATGCAGCGGAGTGGAAGGCGATGATCGGGGCGGCGAAGTGATTCCATATCCCGCTGGCTAACCGCCCAACGCACACAAAAAAGCCGTGCTATCCAAAGGGCAGCGCGGCTGATGGAAGGAAACGCTGCGAAACTACTTGATCGCTTTCTTCAGCAGCTCAGCTTTGTCGGTGACTTCCCAGGTGAGGTCTGGGTCGTTGATCTTGCCGAAGTGGCCGTAGTTGGTGCTCTTGCTGTAGATCGGGCGCAACAGGTCAAGCTGTGTCACGATGTCAGCGGGCTTGAAGCTGAAGGTCTTGAGCACGGCGGAGAGGATGGCGTCGTCTTCCTTGATGCCAGTGCCGAAGGTGTCGATGTGCACACTGACAGGGCGGGGGTGACCGATGGCGTAGGCGAACTGAACTTCGCATTTCTCAGCGAGACCAGCCGCGACCACGTTCTTCGCGACCCAGCGGCCCATGTAGGCGGCGCTGCGGTCCACTTTGGAGGGGTCCTTGCCGGAGAAGGCACCACCACCATGGCGACCGGTGCCGCCGTAGGTATCGACGATGATCTTGCGCCCAGTAAGTCCGCTGTCGCCCTGAGGGCCGCCAACGACGAAGCGTCCGGTCGGGTTGATCAGGAACTCGGTGTCCGGGGTGAGCATGTTCTTTGGCAGCACTTTCTTGATGATCTGGTCCACACAGAAGGCGCGGATGTCGGGATGCTCAACGTCGGCGGCGTGCTGGGTAGAAATGACGACGTTGACGATCTTGACAGGTTTGCCGTCCTTATATTCCACGGACACCTGGGTCTTGGCGTCGGGGCGCAGCCACTTGACCTTGCCGCTCTTGCGGATGCGGGTCAGCTCGCGGCCCAGACGGTGAGCATACATGATGGGGGCAGGCATGAGTTCGTCGGTCTCATTGCAGGCGTAGCCGAACATGATGCCTTGGTCTCCGGCGCCTTGCTCGGCGGTGTCCTTGTGCTTGGCCTTCTTGTTGTCCACGCCCTGAGCGATGTCTGGGGACTGCGTGGTCAGGTAGTTGTTGATGAACAGGCGGTCGGCGTGGAAAACATCATCGTCATGGACGTAGCCGATGCCGCGCACAGCGTCGCGGATGACCTTCTCGACGTTGATGACTTCGCCGATGGGTTTTTGACCGATCTTTGGAATGGTGATCTCACCGCCAACGACCACGATGTTGCTCTTGGCGAAGGTTTCGCACGCAACACGGCTCTTGGGGTCGATGGTCAAGCAAGCGTCCAGGATCGCGTCGGAGATGGTGTCACACACTTTGTCCGGGTGGCCTTCGCCAACGGACTCAGAAGAAAAGATAAAGCTGCGGGGCATGGTCGTGAGTTTGCTGATATGAACGAATGATGATGCGTTGATGGGTAGCTTTTCCTCGCGCTGGCGTCAATCGTGATTTGGATCGTTACCAAGGAGAAGGGCGAGGGCTTACGCCAGCCTTGCGAGCCTTGCCAGTTTGAATTTCGGACACTTTGTTCCGACCGCGGGTTGACTTCCATATTGATGGATCACGATGCGTTGATACGATGTCCGTCGTGGTCTCCATCTTGAAATCTCTCGCGCTCATCGCCGACCCTACTCGGGTGCGACTGCTTCTGCTGCTGCGCGAGGAGGAGCTGTCTGTGGCTGAGCTGCAGGAAGTCCTGGCGCTGCCGCAGTCCAACATTTCCGCCCAGCTCGCCAAGCTAAAGTCTGCCGGGCTGGTCAATGACCGCCGCTCGGGCAAGAATCGCCTTTATCAGCTCTGCCAACCCTCGGCCCGCGAAAAGGAAAGCCATGAGCGCCTGCTCAGCATTGTGGAGACTGCTGGCACGGAGATTCGCGAGGTGAAGCGCGACGCCACCGCCCTGCGCGTGGTGAAGAAGAAGCGCGCCAACGTAGCCCAGGCCTACTTCGATGCGCTGGCGGGCAAGTTTGGCCGTCACTACATTCCGGGCCGCTCCTGGAAAGGCTTGGCCGAGACTCTGCTGAACCTGCTGCCGCCCATGGTCATCGCCGATCTCGGCGCGGGTGAGGGCACGCTCTCTCAGTTGCTCGCGCAACGGGCTAAAAAAGTCATCGCCGTGGACAACTCGGAGAAGATGGTCGCGTATGCTCGCGATCTCGCCGAGCGCCATGGATGCCAGAACCTCGAGTTCCGCGTCGGCGACATTGAAGACCCACCTATTCAGGCCAGCAGCGTGGACCTCGTCCTTTTCAGCCAGGCTCTGCATCACGCTAGCCAGCCTGCCAAGGCCCTGGCCTCGGCCCATCGCTTGCTCAAGCCCGGCGGTCGGCTCGTCGTGCTGGACCTGTTGAAGCACGGGTTCGAGAAGGCGCGGGATTTGTATGCCGACGTCTGGCTTGGCTTCAACGAAGTCGAGTTGCTCGAAATGACCGAAGCCGCAGGGTTCAAGAACGTCGAAACCAAGATCGTCCATCGCGAGCCCAAGAGCCCGCATTTTCAGACCGTGCTGACGATCGGCGAGAAGGCGTGAGCTAAGGTCTAGATGCGATTTTCTCAGACGACGGTGGTGTTTGTTCCTGCAGGATCGATCCTGGCGACGCTAGCGGCTGCCTTTTGCGGGTGCAGATGGCCTAGCGCTTGGCGAACTCCTTCGTCATCACATCGCCAGGATCGCCGCCCATGGTCATTCTGATCGTCGACTGCGCGGCTTGCACCACGACGCGTTGCAGCGTGCGGTGACTGGCGGTGTCTTGCGGTTCGTATTCCTGCGCGGTCACGTCTTGATTCCCATCCAGGCTGTAGTCACTGCGGTCGGCCCAGCGAATGAGCGAGGGCTTCAGCACGTAGTCACTGCCACTGCGCACGACTTCCGTTTTCCAGCCGTTTAGCACGGCAGCGGTAGCATTGGCAGCGGCAAGGCCGGACCCAGTGGCCAGCTTGCCTCGAAAAGTGGTGTCTGCTGGCACCAGAATCTGAAGCGTGCGGGACTGGTCCAGCATGGCGGGTGTGCTGGGGCGGGCAGGGCCGCGCAGCACGAGATTGGCGCTGCAGTATTCCTCCGTCTCGGTGCGGGTGATGGTCTTGAAGCTTTCGGTGATGGAAGCCGGACCCGAGCGCGCGGCCGCGGTCCTTCGCTACGGCATTGGCGATCATGCCCACCACGATCACGGCTGCAAAGATGGCCGCCGCTTCTCCACTATCGCCTTCCCCGCCACCGATCGGCAATGTAGGTCGGGGAGTAGACGGGCTCAGGGTTCAGCGGGCGCTTCAGGTCATCCGGCACGGGCGGTGCCAAGGCATACCCTGCGGCGGAGGAAGAGGAGGTCCTCACGCGTTCGGACTTGGTGACGGTGCGTTTCGCTCGCTCACGGCCGATGGTGTAGCTGTTGGTGTGGGGGTGGTGCCAAAGCGATTGTCCGCCAGCTTAAGGAAGGTCTCCACGGCTCCTGGGGCATTGTTCAGGCTATCGCCACTCAGCTTGAGCGAGACACTGCCATCGGTATTCTTCACCAGCTTTTTCAACACGTTCAACGCCAAGTGCAGCCCTTGTGGCGCAGGCACTGCCGAGGCAAACGCAGGTGTAGGCGGCGGTGAGGGAGGCTGAACGTCATAAGGTGATGAAAGCCAAAAACGTAGGAATTCAACCTGTGAATGAGGGACCAAAGTGTAGGCAGTTGCTGCCCCACGAGGAGCCGCATCCGAGGAGTCCGGGTGATGAACGATCGTCGGATACTAGCGATAACGAAGCGCGCCGCGTTGGCAAGCGGCACGCTCAGCATCGGGCTGTTGACATTGAAACAATCAATGGTGCCTCCTGGGAAAGGGCTGCAAACGTTT
>CAXNNN010000303.1:0-5076 GCA_964203095.1 Verrucomicrobiaceae bacterium
CCGCATCCGGCTTCTTGCTGATCGACTTTGCGTTGATGCTCGGACTAAACGCGTGCATCAGCCCCGTCGGTTCGCCTTTCTCATCGAAAACGACGATGCCCGTAGAGCCTGCGGGGACTTTGAAATTTCGGTCGATGCCCGCGAGCTGAAGCGCAAGCGAGTTCAGCATCGAGTCCGGCCCGGTGCTGAACTGCACGGGATGTTTCGGTGCCACGCGATCCAGTTCCTCCCGCGTGGGATAACGCTGTTCCTTGAGTCGCGTGATGAAAACCTGCGCGATGCCGATGAGCGAACCTTCCGGCAAGGCCTGCGAGCGGCTCGCGATGTAGTCGAGCAGTTGCGGAATGTCCTCAATGTCCGGTACCGGATGATCGAACTCCATCGTCGCCGCGCCGACTGGGTGCGAATGAGAATCCATCAGCCCCGGCAGAACCATGCGCCCGCCAAGATCCACGCGCTTTGCTTCAGGACTCGCCGCCAGCGCCTTCGCTTTATCACCGAGCGCCACTATGCGCTCGCCATCCACCGCCATCGCGTCGGTGATGGTGAAAGCCTCGTCCACCGTGACGATCTTGCCATTGCTGAAAATCGTGATCGGCGCGGCGTGGAGCGTGGCGAGTGGTGTGAGCAGCAGGGCTGCGAGGGTGAGGATGGTTCGTTTCATTTGGGAAGGTTGTGTCTGCTGAGTCTTATGTTTCATCGCTCGACATTCTCCAGGAATGAGGACACAGAAACGCGGAGGTGGCGGGCGCGGGGGAAGTTCCAGCCTTTGGGCACGTTGTGGTAGCCGATCCAGAGTTCGCCGGGGTTGATCTCGATGACGAAAGGGTAAGTGGCTCCGCCCGGCGTTCCTCGCGCTACGTTGAGGGACGGTGTCCAGGTTTTGCCTTCGTCGGCGGATAGGGCGAGGTGCAGTTCGGCGCGTCCCTTGTCCGCGCGATTCCACACGAGGGCGATACGGCCATCCGCGAGTCGTGTGAGATGTCCGGGTGCGGAGGTTGCATCAATCGTGGTTGCCTTGGCCTCGGACCACGTCTTGCCGCCGTCGTTGGAAAAGGATTCCCAGAAGACCTTGCGCGTCGTGCGAATGAGCATCCACACGCGACCGTCCTTTAGCTCGATCACGCAGGGCTCCAGCGCGCCTTCGTGGTCGCCCGCGCCGCCGATGTCGATGTCATTGCTGAGGCTCCACGTCTTGCCGCCATCGGTGGAGAGGGAGACTTTGCTGACGAGCCGACCGGGATCTTTCACATAGTGGGAATACGGCACGATGAGATGCCCTTCGCGCGTCTCGATGGCTCCGTTGCTCGCGCCGGTGTAGCCTTTGAAAATCACCTGCGGCTCGCTCCACGTCGCGCCATTGTCGCCGCTACGCGTGGTCCACATGTCGCTCTGCGTTTCGTCCGTGGGATTCACGCCTTTCCATTTCCACTGTTTGAAGCCGAGGTAGAACAAATGGATCACGCCATCGCGCGTGGTGAGCACGGACGGATGCGAGGGCTGACAGTCCTGGTGCCGCGCGATCACACTCTCGGGCGACCACGTTTTGCCGCCGTCCGTCGTCACGCGGCCCGCGATCCACGTCGTGCCGGGCTTGCTGTAAGAGCTCGATGGCGTGGAATACACGGCCATCACAGCGCCGTCCTTCCAACGCGCGAGTCCGCAGCCGAGCACCGTGGGGTTGGGCGAATCGTGCGTGATGTCGGTGCAAGCCGGGTGGATCAACACAAACTCACCACTGGCTTTCCAAAGCGGGCCTTCGGTGATGGCGAGACCGTGAGTCTTCGCCAGCGCGAGAATGCGCTCGCGCAATAAGTCGGCCTCGATGCGATGGCCATCGTCATTCGGGTGCATACCATCGGAGAGCAGCGAGTCCACGGTCACGCCGCGTTTCTGTGCGTGCTCGACGAACGCCTGCTGTATATCCAACAACTCCGCACCTTCCTCCCGCGCGACCCGGCGGGCGGCTTCGCAGTAAGGCACTAGCGGGGCGTTGAATCCATCCACATTATCGGGCTGGTACGGAGGCTTGCCATACATCTCCTTCAGTTTCGGCGTCCAGCGCAGCGGATTGGAGGTCATGAGCACCACGCGGGTATTCTTGGATTTCAATGTCTGAACGAAATACCGCAGATTCGCCTCGTAGCGCTCCAGCGAAACCCTCGGCTCCGCAGCCGGCGGCGTCTTCCAAACATCCACCGCTGAGTCATTGATGCCAAACTCGACGATCGCAATCTGAGGCAGATGCTTCAGCACGTCCTGCACGAAACGCTTGCGACCCATCTCCGTCGTATTCCCGCTCACACCCGCATTGATGACTCGAACATTGCGCAACTCCTCCTGCAGCACCGAGGCATAGACCTTCGTCGCGCCACGCAACGCCGTGGTCGAGTCTCCGAAGGCCACGATGGTGACGGGCTCAACAGCTGGCACATCAGCGGCGTGCAGTGTTGCCAGCGGCGCGAGCAGCAGGGCGGCGATGAGTGTGAGGGTGTGTTTCATGGCTTCCAATTGTTTGGTTACTTCTGCCCGGCATACTCGCTCACCAGCTCACCCATCCGCTTCGCGTCAAAATCGCCATCCAGCGCCACAACGCGGTAGCGCAGCGTCAGCGGTTCGTTCGCTTTGAGGACGACTTCTTGGGTCGTGCTGATGCAGGGATTGATGACGCGAGCACCGAGGGAGCAGTGCCAGCGTGTATCCGGGTTGGCGGGATGGTTGATGATGGCGGTGCTGATGGTGTGGTCTCCGGGGAGTTTGACGGTGTAGCCATACCAGGGCGAGGCGGGCCAGTTGGTTTCGTCTTTGCGATAGACGGCGCTGGGGAGCTTCACGGGACCTTCGGGGCCGTGGGCGGTGAGCTGGCCGTCGTAACGCACGGGGAGGGCGAGGCCGCCGACGTTGCAATGCGCGAGTCGCACGTCGTCCGCGACGGCGGTGAAGGTGTAAACGAGGTCGAGGATGGTGGCGGGGCCGTCGAGGCGGGCGGTGGCCTGCACATCTTCATGGACAAGCACGACGCCGTCTTTCTGCCATTCGTTGCGGGCGAGAAAGGTTGCCCCTTCGATGCCGCTGACGGTTTGATTTACGATGACGCTGCCTTTGATGGGGCCGCCGCCTCCGCCCCAGTAGTTCGCGTCTTTGGTGCCACGCACATCGACATAGCCCATGAAGAGTCCGCGGTAGTAGCGATGTGCGCCGGGCGCGAAGGCGGTGACGTCAATGCCGCGCGGGGTCCGCAGCGGATTGAAGTATGCGGCACTGGGCACGATGATGGGGGTGTCTGGCGGCGCTTGCGTGGCGAAGCGGGCCAGCTCGACGGGTTCCGCGCCGCTGGTGGTGATGGCGAGGGCGCTGGCGAGTTTTTCGATGAGCAACGGGCCGCTGGCGGGTTTGGCAAAGGTGACGATGGGCTCGGCTTTCGGCGCTGGGGCGGGCGGTGGCGATGTTTTCGGCAAAACGGTGGCAGCAGGCTTGGAGGCGCTTCCTGCGGAACTCACGTCGATGCGGTCGAGACCGAAGACGAAGCCGAACTTGCCGATTTTGGCGTCCTTGTTGGCTCCTATGGGTTCGATGACGATTTTCAGCGGCTGGTCTTTGGCGACGGTAACGTTGCGGAAAATCACAGGCGGGGCGAGGCGCACAAAGCTGCTGCTGTAGAGGTCAGCTTCCTGGATTTCACCATTGATGAGGATGCGGAAGCGGCCGTAGTCGCGGGCCAGCGTTGGCACGAGGGTGAGGTCGTGCGCGCCGGGCAGGACATCGGGCAAGGTGAGCGTGAGCGTGTGGCCGAGCTGGACGCTGACCCAGAAGAGTTGGGCATTGCCGGACCAGACATCATTCTTGAAACCCGCCATGTCCTGCGTGCGCAACTCGCCGCCGGTGACTTTCGTGTGCTTGGGTCGCAGCGACTCGGCTTCGATGCGGGTGACATTTGCAGCGAGAGCGGGCGCGGCTGATTTCGTCACGGCGGTGGTGGAAACAGCCTGTCCATTGGGCAGCGGCACTTGTGCGGAGCTGGCGAGGTATTTGACGAGGTCGGCCACTTGTGTGAGCGGAAGCGCATCGAAAAGACCGGGCGGCATGAGCGAGACAGGCATTTCTTCGCGCTTGGCGATGTTGGCCTTTTTCACATCGGCGGTGGTGCCGCCGGGCATGGCGAGCGTGAGGAACTCGGGCGTATCCGCGCGGACCATGCCGCTGACGACGGAGGCGTCTTTGAGCGTGATGACGTTCAGCAAATAATCGCGACCGACGACGGCGCTGGGCGCGAGCACGTTTTCCAGCACATAGGCGAGGTTGGCGCGGTTTGAGCCGGTGAGGTCGGGGCCGAGGGCGATGCCTTCTCCAAAGAGCTGATGGCAGGTGCCGCAGGTCATTTGAAACACCTGGCGCCCGCGCGAGGCATCGGCCTGGGACATGACGCGGTCGTTGAGTTTGCCTTTCCATGTCTCGATGGCGGCCGCGAGCTGTTTCAGGTCCACTCCTCCGCCGCCGCGCGTCCAGTGGCGGTCGATGATGGCGGTGATTTCGGCATTCTGGAAACGCGCGAACTGGTCGAGCATCACGGGCGAGATGAGCGAGGGCGCGAGCTTCTTCGCATCGACGGCTTGCAGCAGCACGAGCGCCGTTTCGGGCCGGGTGGCGAGGATGTTGATGGCTTCGTTGCGCTGCTCCAGCGGGAAACTGGAAAGGTGGGAGACGAGCGCCTGCGCAGTGTCGGCACCGGGGGCGGTGCGCAAAGCTTTCACCACGGCAGGAAGCAGCGCCTTGTCATCAAGCAGACTGCGGGCGAGCACGCCGAGTTCGGGGTCGGTTCCGGCTTGTAGCAACTCGATGGCTTGGATGCGTGCGGCAGCGCTGGCCTTCGTATCGCGAGCGATCGTGCGCCAGTGGGCAAAGAAATCCGCATCGCCAAAACGAGCGCCGAGTTTGCGAACGGCCTCGAGCACGGCGGCGTCGGAGGCGGCGAGTTTTTCGCCAGCGGCGCGGGCTCTGGCCCAATCGGCAGGACGCGTGACGGGCGGCAGTTGTTCGAGCGCGAGAAGCAAGGGCGCGGCTCGTTGCGTGAAGCTG
>CAXNNN010000304.1:0-5065 GCA_964203095.1 Verrucomicrobiaceae bacterium
CCTTTGGCACCAACTCGACGCCGCCCAACGCGACGTTCAACGCCACCGCCGCCAGCGCCGCCCTGACCCACGCCGGCGCCTACAACGTGGAGGCCAAGAATGACGCGGGCAAGACGCTCAGCAACATCGCCTACGTCGGTGTGGTGGACAACACGAGCAGCACCTTGGTCATGCCCGCTGGTGCCACCATGATCCTGAATGTCAAAGCCGCCGGCACGGGCCTGACCTACCGCTGGGTGAAGACCGGGGAAGGCGACCTGTCCAACAGCACCCTGGATGGCATCAGCGGAGCCACCTCGACCAAGCTGACCATCAAGGACATGGGCCCCACCGACAGCGGCACCTACTTCTGCCGCGTGACCATGAACCTGCCAAACGGAACCACCGCGTCCCAGAACGCCGCCACCACACTCGCTGCCGTGGAAACCTCCGCCCCGATCGTCACCACCGCTTCATTGCCCACCGCCACGGTGGCTGAGCCGTATGACTTCGCCCCTGCCGCGGCCTTTAGTCCAAACAAGTGGACGATCACCGGCTTGCCCCCCGGCCTGACCTACAACACGAGCACCGGCCGTATCACGGGCAAATCGACTGTCAGCGGCACCATGGGCGTGACGCTGAAAGCCGCCAACGTGGTGGGTGAAGGCCTTGGCAGCACCATCAATCTCACCATCAGCGCCCTGCCCACCGGTTCCACCGGGACCTTTTTTGGGCTCGCGGATCGGAATGTGGTGCTCAACAAAAACCTCGGTGGCCGCTTGAAGATCGACACGACCGCCAACGGCCTCTACACCGGCACGCTGACCCAGGGCAAGGTCGTGACCAACCTGTCTGGTGCTCTGACCTTCGTGCCCGGCGGCACGCCGAAGCTGACCGGCACTCACGCCATCCCGATCAACGCGGCCGCCGCCATGCCTGCCGCCACGCTGAGCTTTGAGCTCACCCCAAGCACTAACGCCATCATCGCCAGCACCACCAACGGCAGCGAGACCGCGACCATCACGACCTGGGCAAACACCTGGGTTTCCAGCCCGCCCACCACCCGCACCGGTCTGTATAACTTCGTCATCAAGCCGCTCACGTTGGCCGCTGCTACTGGGAAGCCCCAGGGCCACAGCATCGGCACCTTCACCATCGCGAACGACGGCACACTCACCGTCACCGGCCGCACCGCTGAGAACACGGTCTTCACCGCCACCGGCACCCTCAGCCCCAATGGCGAAGTCGCCGTGTATGCCGAGCTTTACAACAACAACACCGGCTCGCTGCACGGCCTCATGACTGTCGTCGTCGCTGGCGCGGGCAATACCGACAATAAAATCACCGGCAACCTGACTTGGTCGAAGACGGCACAACCTGCTGCACCTGTCACCTACAGCTACAGGAGCGGATTTGACACCATGACCCTGGCGACGGACGGCAGCCGCTACACCCCCGTGGGTTCCGCTGAGCGCTACCTACTGGTGCCTATGGCAACCAATCCGAACATTAAGGTGTTATTCACCCGCCTCATCCCTGACAACGCCTCCAACAATGGCAATTCCGTCATTGACCCCGATGTCTCCTTCCAAGTCTTCAGTCCCGGCACCTTGCCGCTGGTTCCGAGCACCATTGGCTCGAACCCAGGTGCTACCACGGTCGTCATCAACAATGACACCGGGTTCGCCAACGGCACCTTCACCTGCGTGGACCTCGATCCCACCAAGACCAATAGCTCCACCGTCACTCGTGTCGCGACATGGCACGGGCTAGCGATCCGCCCCGTCGGCACCACGCCCATGAAGTCTTTCGGCTTCTACGTCGTGCGTGAATTGCCCACCGACGACTTCCCCTCACCCACGACCATCGCCACCTCCCCGATCGTCTCCGGCGACCTAGTCATACAGCGCTTTTAGCAGGCTGCCCACTACCCGAGACAGGACTCGAACCTGCACTTGTTACCAAACCAGATCCTAAGTCTAGTGGTTGCGGGTTTCGTCGGGTTATGTCATGTTCACGCATGATCGCGCCGAATGCCCGTAGAATAAGCCTTCCAGGCTCGTTTGGTCATAGCATGAGCAAACCCAAGAGAACCGATTTGAGCGCTACAGATGCACAGCCGGTGCACAGCCAGAATGCACAGCCGGGGGAAAACCGGAGTTCTGGCGGTGTGCCGCGCACGGATGTTCGTTACTGGCTGGAGCGGGTGGAGAAGGTCATGGGCAGGGGTGGCAATCCAAGCCCGAACTACAGCGTTCAGATCGCGCACCAGGGGCACCGGCACCGCTTCAAGCTGCACACGTCCGAGAAGCGGGCGGCAGCAGCGAAGGCGCAGGCGATCTTCCAGACGATCTTGGTCAAGGGCTGGGATGCCGCACGGCTGGAACACAACCCCAAGGCGAACGCGCGCACGGGCTGTGCGACGATTGGCGATTATCTGGCAGAGCTACAGGCCACGGTGAGTTTCCGAGGCTCCACGCTGCGCGCCTATGTGCAGGCGCTCCGCTCCATCGCGGCAGGGGTGGCAGGCATAGGCGATCAAGCGGCCACGGATGAGCAGGGACAGCCGCGCAAGGACAAGCGCGGGCGCACCCTCTACGTTTCACGGCGCGACCGCTACAACGGCGGCGTGGAGGCGTGGCAGGCCAAGGTGGACTCCCTGCGGCTGAACGTGCTCAGAGACGACGCGGTGCAGAAGTGGAAGCTGGCCTATCTGGCAGAGCACGGCGAGAACCCGCTGAAACTGCAACGCGCCAAGCACACGCTGAACTCCATGATTCGCAGTGCTCGCAGTCTGTTCAGCAATCGCAAGGACCGCATGAAGCACTTGCGCGCCAAGCTGGCCTTGCCGGAGCCGCTGCCGTTCAAGGGCGTGTCCCTGGAAGACGAGGGGACGAAGAAATACGTGTCGAAGGTGGACGCGCGGCCGTTGATCGCACTGGCCAAGCGCGACCTTGCCACCGACCCGGCGCGACGGGAGCAGTTCAAGGTGTTCTGCCTGGGATTGCTCGCTGGCTTACGGAAACGCGAGATCGATACGATGACTTGGGACCAAGTGAAGTTTGACCTGGGGCAGATTCATATTTGCCGCACCGAGTTCTTTGAGCCGAAGTCGAAGGAGTCCGAGGCCAAGGTGGACTGCGACCCTGAATTGCTCGCCTTGCTGCGCGGCTGGCACGCGCAGACTCGCGGCGTGTTCGTGATCGAGTCCAAACGCAAGGCGCGCTATCACAAAGCACCCGTGGGCTACTACCGATGCGACGAGCACTTCCGCACCCTCTATGCATGGCTTGCCAACCAAGGTATCAAGGATCAAAAGCCACTGCACACGCTGCGCAAGGAACTCGGCAGCGTCCTAGCGAATGAGCAGGGCATCTTCGCCGCACAGCAGGTGCTCAGACACGCGCACATTCAGACCACGGCACGCCACTACACCGACAAGCGCCGAAGCATCACAGCGGGCCTTGGCGCGCTGCTCAGTGATATAGCCGAGACGGGCAAGGTGATCGAGTTCCCGGCACCCGAGGCGACGCCCGCCAAGGCCGCGAAACCATCCCACAAGCGCGGAGGAAAGACCGCATGAGCAAGCCAAAGCCAGCGAAGGTGAAGCGCGCCGAAGTGAAGACGGCGGGGGAGGGGGCGAGCGAATGCGATTCCGGGCCGTCTCACGTATCCGATTCGCCCGCCAAAAATATTTTCCAATGTGACGACAGCGTGTCAGCAATTCTGGGTGAGGAAGCAATTTTGCAATGGGATGGCGATGGCGACGAACGATACAAGGCAGCCTTGCGCAAGGCTGCGCAAGGCTGCGCAAGGCTGCGCAATTGCCTGCAAATGCAGAGTTGGGTGAGAGAAAGTGGATGTCAGAGATGGCCAAAATCAGATTGAAGAAAGCCGGTGTGTCCCTTGATGCGCCTGACTATCAGCAGCGCTTGGCGGAGATTGTGAAAACCATTGAGCACAGCCATTCAGCGCTGCAAAAAGAGAGAGCTGATGAAGGAATTCTGCGTGCCGAATGCGAAAAGCTAGAGGCCGAATACCAGATGATTGTGAATCACTGGGAGGCGCAAGACCCCAAAGAAAAATCTCCTGTTCCGCTGCACAAGCTCCGTCCCTTCCCACAGTCCACACGCCGCGCTTTGCTAGAGCGATACAACGATCCAAAGCAGCACTGTGAAGTGATCCGCGAGCGCTTGCTCCAACTGGGCGTGACGAATGGCGAGAAGTGTCAAATCGAAGCTACCGAGGCATACATCATCGCTGCGCGGGATTGGTTGAGTATCACGATCAAGTGGACCGCGAAGCGCTTAAACGCCAGGCGAACAGAGTTGGAAGAGCAGATGGCGGAGATCAGGGGGCGTCTTGCGCAAGGTGTCCATCTTGGCAGTAGCGGTTTGGGCATGGGCACCAAGCTGTTCTTTGTTCGTCTCTTTAACTATGAAATCGCGGATGAAATCGCAAAGGCAGAGCCGTTAGGGGCAGGGAAGAACAGGGACCGTGATCAACTGCGCGCCTTCCTTCGTTTGCTGGGCGAGTCGTGTGCGACCAAGGCAAATGCCCAATGGTTGGATGCGGCAAGGACACTCCACAAGAAGTGTGGGGATGACTTTGCTGCCTTCAAGTCGATCCTCGATCCTTTGCTCAGGGCGTTCGTGATGCCGGACAAAACGCGCCATTTTCCACCAACAACTTGGCAGACGGGTGATGCGGTGGACATACCGTCAAAGTTTTACTCAGGTGTGGCGCGCTTCGTTTGGCAGATCACAGACCCCGTGCGATTGAAGAAAGAGGGAACTGCGGCAGCGCAGCACCACCGGAAAGTGAAGCACTGGCAACAGGAGTGCGCGGCCATTAGGCGGGGGAGTCCTAGGGCCAAGCTACCCCAGTGCCCGATGCACCCAACCACCAAAGAGGAAGAAAAATGGGATGTAGTGGACGAGTTGAAGATTCGTGGGTGGAAGTGGGAGCCAATTGCAGAAAGACTTGTGGAACTGGGGCTTGGGGAAATCGAGTTAACTGGGGGAGAGAATGAACCGGAATTACAGCGCAAGGCAGACAGAGATGATGCGATACAGGCACTAGCTCG
>CAXNNN010000305.1:0-5042 GCA_964203095.1 Verrucomicrobiaceae bacterium
TCTACACCGCCAAACTTCGCTACCTCCTTCGCCAAGGCTTCCTCCTACGCCAAGGCTTCGGCGGACAAGACGGCGGACAAGACGGCGGACAAGACGGCGGACAAGACGGCGGACAAGACGGCGGACAAGACGGCGGTCAAGAAAGCTACGAATGGCAGGAAGGTCGCAAGGGATCGCAGGGCCAGGATTTCACCATTCGGGTTAGGTGCTTCATTTAGACATCATCCGCAATTTTGTTACAATGAAGCATCTGACCCCACGCAGACCGCACGCACAATTTTGATCTCAGCGAAGACTGATGTGTCGAGAATGAGTGAGGTGAGGATGGTGGCAGCTTTCATTCGAGATAGATGAGTTCGTTGGCGTTTAGCAGGGCACGGCAGAAGGCTTCCGTGCCGTGGGTGGCGATGAGTTGGGTGGCGGCGGCGCGTTCCTTTGCGCTGGGTTCGCGCTGGAAGGTGAAGCGGTAGGCCTGGCTCACGGCGTCGCCGGTTTGAATGCGGGCAGCGAGGGCCTTGGCCATGTCGAGGGTGAAGCTGTGATTGAGCAGCGTGAGGGCTTGCAGCGGCGTGGTGGTGTTGGCGCGCTTCGGTGCGGCGAAGGCGATGTCGGGGAGGTCGAAGTCATTGAGGACATCGACGACACTGGCGCGGGCGTTCTGGTGATAGACGGCGCGGCGATAACTTTCGGGGCCATGCGTATCGAGCGGGACATAGGTCGAGACATTGTCGGCAAGGTAGCGATAAAGACGGAAGCCGGGGCCGCCCATCGGCTCCAGTTGCAGCTTGCCGCCGACAGTCAGCATGGTGTCGCGGAGTTCCTCGGCGCTGAGTCGGCGCGGCGGGAAGCGCCAGAGCAGGCGTGCGTCCTTGTCTTCCTTCGCCGCATCTTCGCGATAGGCGCCGCTTTGCAGGTAGGTCTGCGAGAGCAGGATTTCGCGATGCAGAGGCTTGAGCTTCCAGCCGTTCGCGACGATCCGACTCGCGAGGTAGTCGAGCAGTTCGGGATGCGTGGGCTTGCTGCCGAGGAAGCCGAAGTCGCTCGGTGTATCGACGATGCCGGTGCCGAAATGCCATTGCCAGACGCGATTCGCGAGCACGCGAGGCGTGAACTGATTCTCGTTGCTGGTGATCCACTTTGCCAGGGCTAGACGTCGCTCGCCTTCATCTGCATCAGGCTTCAACTCGTAGGGCTTCGTGACTTGATCGAGCACGCTGAGGCTCGCAGGCAGGACGGCATCGGCGGGCTTCATAGGGTCACCGCCTATTTGAACAAAGGTGGGTTCCGTGGGCTGTGAGAAATTACCGGCCCAGACTTGCGGGAGCTTGGGCACGCGGTTGAGCGCGGCCTTTGTCTCGACGATTTCTTTGTCGAGCGCGGCGACGCGCGCAGCTTCCTGACCAGTGACACAGTTGCGGCGGGCTTTGGCGATGCCGTGCGCGGGCGTCCACGGTTCGCGGCCTTCATCGGTGGCGACGGTTTGCCACGTCTTCCCATCGAGCGACACCTGCACTTCGTATTCGGTCGGAGAGGCTCCGCGCACTTTGCTTTCATCGGTGCCACGCTCGCCGCGCGCATTGATAAAGGTGATGCGGTTGATGCGCTCGGGCTTGGCAAAGGTGAGCGTGAGTTCGGCTGGCTGCCCGAGCAACCACGCCTCGTCCGTCGTGCCGTCGATGCAGTATTGCGGCCCGTAGGCCTCGGGGAAGTCCTCGGCGGTGGCAGATTTCGCGCCCTCGGCCCTGGTGCCGTTGGTGGCGAGGGCGACGTTGCGGGACGGTTCGTCCGCGCTCCAGACTTGAAACTCGGTGAGCATCCCTTCGCGGTCTCTTGGCGTGGCCTTGGTGTTGTAGTCCATGGTGAAGCTGTGGATGACAAAGCGGAGGTATCTGGCTTCGACCGGCGCAAAGGGTTCATCGGTGCCGAACTTATCCACTTTGGGTCGCGTGGGTTGGGTCTTCGCCAACTGCGCTTTGGCGCGGGTGTTCAGGCTTTGGTCGAGTGCGTCGCGCTCAGTTTCGAGTTGCTTGAGTTTCCGATTCAGAGGCTCCGTGGCCTTGGTGAATGCCTCACGCTCTGCTTTCGTAGCGATGGTGCGGTGTCCATGCGTGACGCCTTCAAACGCTGCGCGCAGGCGGTAGTAATCCTGGGTCGGGATGGGATCGAACTTGTGGTGGTGGCAGCGGGCGCAGCTGATGGTGAGACCGAGAAACGCGCCGCTCGTCGCGGTAATCATGTCGTCGAGTGTGGCGGCGCGGATGTTCTTCTGCGCAACGATGTCCTCATTGGCCACATCGTCATAAGGCCCCGCGACGAGAAAGGCGCTGCCGACTTCCACCTGTGGATTGTCTTTCCCGACCACATCACCCGCAAGGTGCTCTGTGATGAACTGGTTGAACGGCTTGTCGTCGTTGATCGACTTGATGACATAGTCGCGGAACGGCCAGAGATCATCGACCACGAAGTTACGCTCGAAGCCATTGCTCTCGCCGAAACGAATCACATCCAGCCAATGACGCCCCCAGCGCTCGCCGTAGCGCGGTGAAGCGAGCAGGCGGTCCACCAATGCTTCGATGGCCTGACGCGGATTGGCCTGATGTGCCTTCGCAAATATCTCCACTTCCTCAAAGGTCGGCGGCAGTCCGATCACGTCGTAGCTCATGCGGCGGATGAGCGTGCGCGGATCAGCGGCGGGATTCAACGTGAGCTTTTTCTCAGCGAGCTTCGCGGTGATGAAGCCATCAATGCTGTCGTGGGCGAACTGCTTCGCGGGCGGTTGCAGCGACCACCAGGATTTGTCACCGCGCTTCGCTTCGATCTTCACGCCTTCACGCGGATCGGGAGCGCCCATCTTTACCCAGGTTACGAGATCGGCGATGACCGCATCGGGTAGCTTGGGTTTCTTCGGCGGCATCTCCATGTCGACTTCGAGATGCTGCACGGTGCGAATGAGCAGACTCTCCTCCGGTTTGCCGGGCACGATGACCGGCTCGCCACTGTCGCCGCCTTTCTCCCAGCCCGCCTTCGAGTCGAGGTAGAGATTGCCCTTGAGCTTCTTTGCCTCCACGCTGTGGCATGAGTAGCAATGCTCCACGAGCACCGGTCGGATTTTTTGCTCGAAGAACGCAAGGTTAGCAGGAGCAGCGGCGAGCGCGGATGATAATGCGAAAAGAATGATTGCGAGAGGTTTCATAGCGGCGATCATGCGAGGATGTTTTTGATGACGTGCCCATGGACGTCTGTGAGGCGGCGGTTCGCGCCGTTGTGGTAAAAGGTCAGCTTCTCGTGATCGAGCCCGAGCAGGTGCAGCACGGTGGCGTAGAAATCATAGACGGTGGCGACATCAACGACGGAGCGGCGACCAAAGTCGTCTGTTTCGCCATAGCTCACGCCGCCTTTGACGCCCGCACACATCATCCAGGTGGTGAAGGCGTCGGGATTGTGATCGCGGCCAGTGGTGCCTTCCTGATGCGTGGGCATGCGGCCAAACTCTGTGCACCAAACGACGAGCACGTCGTCCAACATGCCACGCTGTTTCATGTCGGTGAGCAGCGCAGCTGTCGGCTGATCAAAGATCGGGCAATGCCGCTCGTAGTCGGCTTTCAGTGTCTTGTGCGCGTCCCAGTTAAGCAGGCCATCGACATTACTCGCACGCGAAGCGCAGTAGAGCGAAACGTAACGCACGCCTTGCTCTAGATAGCGGCGGGCGAGCAGGCAGTTCTTCGCATAGGCGGCCTTGAGCTTGTTGCTGTCACCAGTGCCGTAGAGTTCATGAACATGCGCGGGCTCGGCGGCGAGATTATTGACTTCCGGTGCGGTGAGCTGCATTTTTGCTGCGAGTTCATACGCTGACATGCGCGCGCGGAGTTCGTCGTTACCCGGATGTGCGGCGGCGTGCTCGGCGTTGATGAGCTTCAAGAAGTCGCGCGTGGCCTGTTCATCGTCGGCCTTGATCGATGCCGGACGTGCGAGATTGCGCAGCGGCAGCTGTGCGGCCATCGCCACGGCCTGATACTGGGCGGAGAGAAAGCCATTGCTCCAGTTTGCCTTTCCATTCGGCGGTTCGCCGCGCACGTCCTGAATCGCGATGTATGTCGGCAGGTTCTCGTTCGTGGAACCAAGCGCATAGCTTACCCACGAGCCTGCACTGGGGAAGCCTTCGCGCGTGAAGCACGAGTTCATGTTGATGCAGCCCGGCCCATGTGTGTTCGTGCGTGAGGTCATGCTGTGGATGAAAGCCATGTCGTCCACATGCTTCGCCATGTGCGGCAGCATGGTTGAGATCATCTTCCCGCTCTGACCTGCTGGCGCGAACGGCCACGGCGACTTCATCAAGTTGCCGTTCTTCCCTTGAAACGTGACTTCGACATCCGCGCCCGGCATCGGCGTGCCGTGAAACTTATCTAACATCGGCTTGTGATCCCACAGGTCCATGTGCGACGCCCCGCCTGGACAGAAAATCTGCAACACCTGCTTTGCCTTTGGTGCAAAATGCGGCGGGTGCTGCGACGCAGCGGCGAGTTCTTTCGTGAACAAACGTGAAAGCGCGATACCCGTGAGCCCGGTGGTCATTTGGCCGAGGAGATGGCGGCGCGTGAGGTTTAGCGATGGGTTCATATGGCGATGTTGGTGGTTAATTGATGCTGGCGGCTTGGGCGGGCGGAGTAACAACGAACGATGCTGTGATGAGACATGCGGCGAGGATCGTGTGGGCTTCCTTGCTCATTATAGTTTTGGTTTCGCTAGATTTTTTGTAAGCGTCCTAAATTTGTCCTATGCTTTGTCCGCCTGGGGCGGGGCGCGGCTGATCAGGCGACTTCCTCGTCCGCTGCCTTTGCTCGCCGCTCGGCGGCGATGCGGGCGGGGGTCAGTGCGGCGGCTTGATCGGAGGTGACTTCGGGTGGGAGGCGTTTGATGGCTTCGACGAGGTAGTCCTCGGGATCGAGATCCTGGGCGCGGCAGTTGGCGAGCAGGGTGTAGATGAGGGCGTTGTTCATCCCGGCTTCGAGGCTGCCGAAGAACATCCAGTTTTTCATTCCGAG
>CAXNNN010000306.1:0-5041 GCA_964203095.1 Verrucomicrobiaceae bacterium
CCAGTATCTGAACCCCACTTAGCGGATCACGCCCCAATGCGAGGCGAACGGCAGGTAGGAGAACAAGGCTGGTCCCACGACATTGCGCTGCGGCACATGACCCCAGTAGCGGCTGTCTAGGCTGTTGGAGCTGTTGTCACCACAGGCGAAGTATTGCTCGTCTTTGAGCGTGGTCGCATTCATCGCACCGGGGTAGCTGATGCTGACGTAGCCCGTGTATTTGCCCTCTTTGGAAGCAACGCGTTTCATGCCAAACTCCTCGGCAGGCTTGCCATTGATCCACAGTTCCGGCGGCTTCACTTCCAGGGTGTCGCCGGGCACGCCGACGAGGCGCTTGATGTAATGCTGCGAGCCTTGCAATGGATCGAAGCTGCCGCTGCCTTCGATGCCTGCGATGTGCTTGGTCGTGAAGACAAACACTTCCCCACGCACAGGGCGGCTAAAGTGGTAGGCAAACTTGTTGACCAGGATATGGTCGCCTGAGTTCAGCGTGCCACGCGCGAGTAGCTGCCCCTTCGACACATAGGCTCGTCCGTAGACTTGCTGAATCTTGCGGTCATCTGGCGTGCGCAGTTCCTGGCCATCCGGCCCAGTGGCCACCTTGGTCGGCACGCTGAGATTCTTGATCAAGCCGAGGTCCTCAATCAACTGACGCTTCGGTGCCCAGACGCGCATGCTGTGCCCGTCTTCAAAGTTGATCTTGGAATACGTGAACAGCACAGCCATGCGGTGCTCAGTGACAAACTCCTGCCCGCCCTTCAAGTAGCCTTCGTGATCGGATACCACGTTCACGTAACTGCGCCCCTTGAGCTTATCGAACAGGCGCAACACAATGTTAGGTGTTGGGTCTTCGGCCGTTGCTTCGGCGATGTAGCCATTCAACGTCGGCTGCATAGACCCCGTGGGAATCTGGAACGGCTGCGCGATGTAAGCACGAATGCCAAGCGCCACCACGATGGCCACGAAGATGACCTCCACGTTGTCGCCAATCTCGGATGTCTTCAGGTCCGGTAGCGCGCGATTGCAGGCCTTGTTGATCTCGTCATGCAGGGCCTCAATGCGCGCCTTGTCACGGCCCTTCATGGCTCCCTTCAAATCATCACGGAGCTTGTTGATCTCCTCCAGCTTGGAAGGCGGTAGGATGTCACGCTTGTAATGAATGAAGCGTGTGACGCCTTTGTGCAATAGCTTGGCGTGCTTGAGATAGCGAGGTGTGAAGGGCCACATGGGGGCTAAAGGGGAAAGGGATAAGGCTAAAGAGAAAAGAACTGGAAGCGCCTGGATACAATCACACTTTTCTCTTTTCTCCTGGCCCTTTTCTCTTTGCTAGTCGCTTTTCAGCACCTCAATGAACGCCTCCTGCGGGATGTTCACCCGACCGAAGGCTTTCATCTTCTTTTTCCCTTCCTTCTGCTTCTCCAGCAGCTTGCGTTTACGGGAAATGTCACCGCCGTAGCACTTGGCAGTCACGTTCTTGCTGAGGGCGCTGATGGACTCACGGGCAATGATCTTGCCACCGATGGCGGCCTGGATGGCGACGACGAAGAGCTGCTGCGGGATGACTTCTTTCAGCTTGGCGCAGAGGGCGCGGCCACGGCTCTCCGCCTTGCCACGATGCACGATGCAGGAGAACGCATCGACCGGCTCGCTGGCGATCATGATGTCCATGCGCACCAGTTCATCCTCGCGATAGCCGGCGTGCTCATAGTCCATGCTGCCGTAGCCACGAGTGATGGACTTCAGCTTGTCATTGAAGTCGACCAAGATCTCATTCAGCGGGATGAGCGCGTGGATCATGACGCGGTTGTTATCGATGGTCTCCGTGTTGTCCACTTGGCCGCGCTTGTCCATGACCAAGCCCATGATGTCGCCAATGTTCGTGTTCGGGATCATGATGGCGAGCTTGACCATTGGCTCACGAATGCACTCGATCGTCTGGGTCGGTGGCAGGAAGGTGGGATTGTCGATCTTCGACTCGGTGCCGTTGGTCTGGCGCACTTCATAGACCACACTCGGGTAGGTCGAAATGACGTCCATGTTAAACTCACGGCGCAGGCGCTCTTGCACGATCTCCATATGCAGCAGGCCCAGGAATCCGCAGCGGAAGCCAAAGCCCAACGCGGCACTCGACTCTGCCATGAAGGTGAAGGCGCTGTCGTTGATCTGCAGCTTGCCCATGGCCATCTTCAGCTGCTCAAAGTCGTCCGTGCTCACCGGGTAGATGCCGCTGAAGACCATGGGGCGGATTTCCTTGAAGCCAGGCAGCGGCGCTGGCGCAGGGCGGCGGTGTTCCGTCAGCGTGTCGCCGATCTTCACGTCAGCCGTGGTCTTGACGTTCGCGATCACTTAGCCCACGTCACCGGCCTCCAGGATGTCCAGGGCCACCATTTTCGGGCGGAAGCAGCCGATCTCCTTCACTTCCGTCATCTGCCCGGTGGACATCATCTGCACCTTCATGCCGCGCTCGATCTTGCCGGAGAAGACGCGCACATAGCTGACCACGCCACGATAGTTGTCGAAGACGGAGTCGAACACGGAGGCACGCAGGAAGCCATCCGGGTTGTCCTTCGGTGCCGGAATGTATTTCACCACGGCCTCCAAAATGTCCTCAATGCCGATGCCCTGCTTCGCGCTGGCACACACGGCCTCGTCGGTTGGCAGTTGCAGGATGTCCTCGATCTGCTGCATCACCTTCGGCACGTCCGCCGCAGGTAGGTCGATCTTGTTGATGATCGGAATGACGTGCAAATTCTGCCCCATGGCGAGGTTCAGATTGGCCACAGTCTGCGCCTCCACGCCCTGAGAGGCATCCACCAGCAGCAGCGCGCCTTCACAGGCAGCGAGCGAGCGGCTGACCTCATAGCTGAAATCCACGTGCCCAGGCGTATCGAGGAGGTTCAGACGATAAATCAGGCCATCCTTCGCCTTGTAGTTCATCGTCACAGGATGCGCCTTGATCGTGATACCGCGCTCACGTTCCAGGTCCATGGAATCCAGTAGCTGATCCTGCTGCTGCCGCACAGTGATTGTCTGGGTGAACTCCAGCAACCGGTCGGAAAGAGTCGTCTTTCCGTGGTCGATGTGGGCGATGATAGAGAAATTGCGAGTGCGTTCGATGGACATTCAGATCAGATGGCGGGGGCCGCCTTACTAGACTGGCAAAAGGGCACTGGCAAGCGGCAGGATAGTCCCCTTGAACTTGACGCCGCCGGTTCAAAATCTCCACTGGTGGACGATTCCTTCTGCCGCTAGACCAGGACCGCCCATGTCACTGTCCCTGCTACCAAGCATCTTTCTTCAAGTCTGCCTCCCCCTGGTCATGGTCGTTGGCTCGGGTGTGGTGATGGACCGAAAGTTCAAGCTCAGCCTGGAGTCGCTAGTGAAGCTGAACCTGTATCTCATGGTGCCGGCTTTCATTTTCGTGCGGTTGCTGGACACGCCGCTGGCGGGCGGCGGCGAGGGCTGGATCATGCTCGCCGCGTTCAGCACGCTGATCATGTGCGGTGTGGTTAGCTTCCTCATCGGTCGTGTCTTGAAGCTCGATGGCGCGGCGCAGAAGGCCCATGCGCTGGCATCGATGCTGGGGAACTGCGGCAACTTCGGCCTGCCGGTGGTGACACTCGCCTTTGGCAAGGACGCAGCGGCGGTGCAGGTCTATGTGCTGGTGACGATGAATGTGAGCACGTTCACGGTCGGCCTATTTCTAGCCAATGCAGATGCGCACGGCGGCTGGCAGTCGCATTTGAAAACGTTGAACAAGACCCTGCGCCAACCTGCGATCTACGCGGTGATAGCAGCAGCCTTGTGCAAGTGGCTGGGGCTGGACGTGCAAAGCGTGAGCTGGCTGTGGGAGCCGCTGCACATGCTGGCCGAGGCGCTGATTGGCTTCGCTCTCGTGACGCTCGGTGTGCAACTGTCGCAGACCAAGCCCGCGCCCTTGCAGGCTCCACTGCTATCGTGCCTGGCCGTGCGGCTGCTGATGGCGCCCGTGATTGCCTTTGGCATCACCCAACTGCTGTATTTCCCCAAGGAGGTCGCGGCAGTGATCATCCTGACCGCTGGTGCGCCGACAGCGGTGAACAGCGCACTACTGGCCCATGAATTTGGGGGCGACCGCCGCTTCGCCACGGCGAGCGTGTATTATAGCACGCTGCTAAGCATGAGCACGGTGGCGGTTTGCCTGGCCGTGCTCCGAGCGTGGATGGGGCAGTGAAGGTTGAGAGGTGAGAAGTGGATTCGTCGAGAAGTTCTTCGTGCGCAGTCGAGAAGCTTTGGCTATGGATACATCTCACCTCTTCACATCTCTACTTCTCACCGAACTCCCCCATGTCCCATCGCTTCGAAATCACTGAGCGCGTCCAGTTCTCTGAAACGGACATGGCGGGCATTGTGCATTTCTCGAACTACTACCGCTACATGGAGCGCGTGGAGCACGCGTTCGCGCGGTCGCTGGGCCTGTCGGTAGTGGAAAAAGGCGTAGATCGTGTCGGCTGGCCGCGAGTTCATGCCAGCTGCGATTTCTTTGCCCCATTGTATTTTGAGGAAGAGTTCCGCCTGGAGCTCATGATTGAGGAAGTCCGAAGCAAGGTCGTCCGCCATCTGATTCGCGTTTGGAAAATGGATGGCACGCTCGCCGCGGAAGGCCGCATCACCGCCGCCTGTGTGCGGAAGGACCCTGAGACGGGTCAGATGAAAGCGGTAACGATTCCTGATCGCATTCGCAGCAAGATCGAGGCAGCCCCCGCCGAATTGCTTGCGCGCCCTCCTCCCCAGTGATTTGGATAGAAGCGCGGCGCAGGCAATCCTGTCCGCCAATACCCCTCCCCGCTACCCATCGCAATAACCCAACCACACGAATGAAAATGAATTGGCAAACTTACGCACTGATGACGGTCTTCTTCTGGGGAGTCTATGGAGTCCTTCTGCACCTTGGTCGTGGACATATCGCGACCTTTTCCCCCGCCGACCAAAGCAACGCTGGCCTGAAGGCTTTCCTCATGGTCTGCGTGGCCTACTGCGTGACTGGGGTCATCGCATTCGC
>CAXNNN010000307.1:0-5026 GCA_964203095.1 Verrucomicrobiaceae bacterium
CCCATGCGGCGCGGGGCGAATCCCACCCCGCGC
Source organism: Verrucomicrobiaceae bacterium (assembly GCA_964203095.1). Classification (GTDB taxonomy): domain Bacteria; phylum Verrucomicrobiota; class Verrucomicrobiia; order Verrucomicrobiales; family Verrucomicrobiaceae; genus JAEUHN01. The sequence goes on from CAXNNN010000307.1 coordinate 34, forward strand.
GAGATGGCCCCCATGGCGCGCCAGAACCGTCCCATGCCACGCGGGATAAGTCCCATGCCGTGCGAGATAGGCTGAAAAAGCCACTGCGTAGAAACGAAACAGCCCGACAACCGCTCCATCACCCTCGGTATCGACCTGGACGGAAGGTGTCGTCATTTCGCTCGAATTGGCCATACTCCACACTCAGCGGAACTGACTGAACTTCGGCAAGCCTATTTTCATTTGATTGACTAGGCACACTGATATTCCGTTCCGGGCACCTCTGAAAAACCCAACGGTCTCCCTTTGCCCAAGGGGAAAAAACAGGATCAAGCGCCCTATCTCCCTGCACCGTGGACCAACGGAGGGAGGGATGCCTACTTCCTCAGCCCCACCTGCAACTGCTCGGTCAAAAACAGGAACATGTCCGGGTGTGCAACGCCGGGGGCACCGGGATAGTTCAGCTCGCAGGGCACACCCAGGGTTTTCAGCTTCTCGGCTAGGCCGGCACCGAAGTTCGCGGAGTGCGGGGGGTCTTTGTGCGGCTGACCCAGGGCGGGCACGGAGTCATAGAACAGATACACGGGGGGATCATCCGCCGTGGCCAGCTCATACGGTGAGAAGCGCTGAATCCAGGGCAGGAGGGCTGCGCGTTTCGCGATGAAGTCGGCCATGCTCGGCAGGGCGAAGGCATGGTGGCCGTAGTCGTTATTGGGAATCCAGTCCCGCATCTGCTGCGGGTCCAGTGAGGTCTGGGGGACGAAGGCGAGCACGCAGGTCAGCCGCGTCGATTCACGGGCAATGGGGTCCGCGCTCTTGGCATCGGCTTGGTCGGGATGAAACGCCAGCCACAAGCTGGTGAACCCGCCCGCCGATCCGCCGCTGCCCGCAATGCGCGTCTTGTCCAAGTGCCACTCCCCCACCTTGCTGCGCACGAACTGCAAGGCGCGAGCGGCGTCCTCCAGGCAGGCCTTCACAGGTGGGTCGATCTTTTCCGCCTGGGCGTCGGGAATCAGCCGGTAGTTGATCGCCACCACCGAAATGCCGAACTCCAAGCTGCGCACGACAAAGTCCGGGTTCGCCTTGTCCCCGCTCATCCAGCCCCCGCCATGCGTGAAGAACAGCACGGGCGTCGGCTGGTCCGACTTGGCCTGATAAAAGTCCAGCACCTGGCGTGCGTGCGTGCCGTAGGGCACATTGGCCAGGGTCGGCTGTGGCGTCTGGGCGTGCAGGCTAGCCCGCAGCAGGAGGCAGGCCAGGAGGCGAAGGGATGGCATGGGCATGAGCACGCTGCTTTAACACCGAGGTCACTCGTTGACCAAAGTCGGCTCCCACTCGCGCCAGGAGTTGATATGGCGCTGCATGGCGCGCTCGGCCTTGGCCATGTCGTGGCGCTTGAGCGAGGTCAGAATGGTGCGGTGATCGTTGGTGGTCGCGGAGCGGGCGGCCTCAATGCTGGCCTGCTCAAAGGTCTTCTGCACACGCGCGAGCAGCACGGTGAACTGCGACCGCATGGTCTCCCAGCAGGCGAGCAGGCGCTCGTGGCAGGCGGCGCGCATGATGAGGTCGTGAAACTCCATGTCCAGGCGGCTGAAGGCGATGGCGTCGGTGGTCTCCTCCATGGTGGCGATGTTCGCGGTGAGCGCGCCCAAGTCATCGGAGGTGAGGCGCTCGGCAGCGAGGCGCACGCTCATGCTTTCTAGCGTGAGACGAAGGGAGATGACCTCCTCGTAATCGCGCTTCATGAACTGCTTCACCCAGGCGCGGCCCCGCTTGTCGAAGTAGACAATGCCGTCGTGCTCCAACTCGATCAAGGCCTCTCGCACCGGCACGCGGCTGACGCCGAGCTGGGAGGAGAGCTGCACCTCGCCGATCATCGCGCCCTCGGCGATCTCGCCTTGGATGATCGCCTCGCGCACCTTCTCGGCCACATGGTCAGCGAGGGTCTGGCGGACGATGGCTTGCAGCGAAGGCGCGCCATTGGGCAACACGTCAGTCACGACGGGTTCGAGCGCTTTGGTTTTGAATTTCATCAGGGTCAGAGGGAGGGAAGGGCTTCAATCCGCACCTGATCAAAGCTCGCCGCCGCCGTTTCTTGCGCCTGATGGCCAGAAAGACAAAGACCTGGGAGAATGGGACCAGTGAACGCCACCAGAGCGCGGCCTGTTTCTTTCCATGTTTTCCCATCGGCGGAGGTGCTCGCGATGACTTCGCCATGATTCCAGGTCAGTCGTATCCAGAACGGCGCGGTGACGGCGGGTCCCGCGATGTGCTGGGTGCCGAGGCCCGTCGCCTCGCGCCGCTGGAAGGCACTCCCCTGGCCCGGTGTCACGACCATGATCGCGTGTGGTGAATCGACAGCGGTGCTCTGTCGCACCATCAGCCCCGCCTTGGTCCAGGCATCGGTCGGTGTGAGGCTGACCACGCGTGCCGTGAGCTGGCCCGACTCCATCGGCGCGGCATGGATGAAGAGCGCATCGTCCTTGGCCTCCCACAGATCATGGCACTGCGCATTGAGGAAGAAGCTGCCCTTGCGCCAAGTGGCCGTGGGCGGGGTGGTGTGAGTGCCGATGGACGCGACCTTCCACTCATCCGGCAGCGGGCCGTCTTCCTCCACCTCCATGCTGGCGATCCACTCGGCGATCAGGCCGATGCCAGTCTTGTCCACGCGCTGCTTCGCCAGTGGCGGCATGGAGTGCGGCTGACCGGCGACACTGATGCGCTTGAAGAGGATGGAGCGCGTCCAGTCGCGCGGCACCACGACCTTCGCATCCGCTTGGCCGAGGTGATTGTTCACCAAACCATTGACGATGCCCGTCTCATCCAGCGTCGTTTCATAACGCGCATCCCAAAACGCATGAACGCCGCCCGGGCGGTGACAGTGCGAGCAATTGGAATCCAGATAACTCCGCGCGCGATGCTCGACCGGCTCGTCCTGATCATCCGCCGCGACCAGCTTGGTGAGCTGTGCCAGATCCGCCTCACTAGGCGCGCTGTCGAACAAGCCAATGCCTGTCAGCGTGCGCAGTTGGTTGTCGGTGACGCCAATGTTCGCGTAGCGGAAGGGCCGGTTGAGTTGCCGCGTGTTCACCCCCAGCACCCCGCCGCTAGCGCGGGTGTGGCAGGTCAGGCAATCCTGACGACCAGGGAAGAACCAGTTCTGCGTCTTGTCCGGCTTGCCCTTCATGCCAGCAGCGACCACGACACTCGCATTCTGCCCCTGCTCGACCAAGTCGGCATCGCTGTGGTCCGCGCGCCAGCGATAGCTCGCGCCGTAGACGTAGCCATTGGCATCGCGTACCAGCACACGGGTCTCCAGCCGCACATTGGATACCGTCTTGCCATCGGCACCGAGCTTCGGCAGCTCGAAGTGCTTCACGAACACACTGCCCTCGGGGAACTGCCATTCGCCACCTGCACTGAAGCCGATACGCTTCCCCGTGGGAATGGCCATCCAGCGCTGCTTTGACGCGCCGTCCGACCACAGCGGGCAGTTCACATCATACGGGATCAGCGAAGCGGAAGGCGTGAGCTTACCCAGGCTGGCGAACAGTTTCGTCTCAGACAACTTCTTTGGCAGCGCAACCGGCGGCGGACCTTCGCGCGAGAGCTTCAAGATCGAGCCCGCCGTGCTCGACATCTGGCAGAGGTAAAGCTCGCCCTGCGCATCCAGACCAAACGATGACAAGCCGCAGTAGTTCGCGCCTGCGTTCGGGCCTGGGCCATCGGGCACCGTACACAGCAGGTGCTTAGTGGGCGGCACCGTGCTCTCATCCAAATACCAGACGGAGCCAGTCACGTTGTCGCCGAAGATGAACTTGCCTGCGAGGTCGCGTGCGAACTCCTTCCCCCGATACACATAGCCCGCGATGATCGCCCGGCCTTCCAGGTGGCGATAGCTGAGCAGCGGTCCCTTGCTGGCACCCAGCGTGATCTTCACCGGCTTGTCAGGAATGCCTTCCACCAGATTCCACTGGAAGTTCAGCCCCTTCGCATCGCCCGGCTCGATCACGTTCAATTCCTCCTGCGCGCCCTCACCGACATCGCCAATGAAGATGCGACCCGTCGTGGCATCGCAGGTCATGCGATGCGGATTGCGCAGCCCCACAGCAAAGAATTCCTCCAGCGCCTCCGCCTTGCCGACGAAGGGATTGTCATTCGGGATGAAGTAGTTCTCGGCCACGCTGCCCGCAGGCAACGGCTTGCGCACCGGCGCATGGCTAATCTCGCCACCGCGCATGTCCACGTCGAGGCGAAGCACCCCGCTGAACAGGCCGCCGTCGATGCGCTGGTTGTTCTTGCCTCGCGCATCATCGCCGACCGACAAGTAAAGAAAGCCGTCCTGCGGACCGAAGAACAAGCCGCCGCCCTCGTGCCACACGGTCTCCGCGATCTGATCGATCAGCACTAGCGCACTGGCAGGATCAACACCACCCTCCGCCGCACAAGTGTAGCGCACAAGACGATCGTGATTCATCGCATCCGTCGGAGGCTGCTGATGCGCGTCGCCCTTCACCTGTCCCTCGGCCACATGCGTGTAGAAGACAAAGACGAAGCCATTCTCAGCGAACTTCGGGTGCGGGGCCACACCGAGCAACCCACTGTCGTGCCAGCCCTGGCAGGTCGCCGAGAGATCAAGCACCAGCTTCTTCTCGACCACGGCTGGATCATTGGCGAACTGCCAGATCCGCCCCTCGCGCTCCCACACGATCAGGTCATTCTTGCCTGGCACGGGGATCAGGCCCATCGGGTTCTGAAAGGTCAGTCCAGGGAAGGCAGGTTTCACCGACCAATCACCGGACAGAATGGGAGCCGTGGCGGGCAGCACGCCGTTGTAAGCCTTGAAGCTCGGTCGTTTCAGTAGTCCACCGCTGCGAAAGGCAGGCACCGCCAGCCCCACCCCCGCTGACAGCAATGCCAGCGCCCCAATCAGCCCGCGAAAAGAGATCTTCATGCAAGTAAGAGAGCAAGCGCCACGCCATCGGCGGGCGCGGTTGCCTCATACTGTGCAACT
>CAXNNN010000308.1:0-5019 GCA_964203095.1 Verrucomicrobiaceae bacterium
GCATAGAGCATGGAGAAGGTCGCTTCGCCGTGGTGATACTTCCGATGAATGGGTTCATTTTGAATGTAACGCAGCATGTCGTTCATCCAGCCCATGTTCCATTTGAAGCCGAAGCCGAGGCCGCCCACGCTGGTCGGGCGTGAGACACCTGGCCATGCGGTGCTTTCCTCCGCGATCATGAGGATGCCGGGATGCTTCTCGTAGCACAGGTGGTTCAGCTGCTTCATGAAGGCGATGGCCTCCAGGTTTTCGCGGCCGCCTTGGTAATTGGGCACCCATTCTTCAGCCTTGCGCGAGTAGTCCAGGTAGAGCATGGACGCGACAGCATCCACCCGCAGACCGTCGATGTGATACTGCTCGAGCCAGAACAGCGCATTGGCGATGAGGAAGCTCTTCACCTCATTGCGACCGTAGTTGAAGATGAGCGTGCCCCAGTCCTGATGTTCGCCCTGGCGTGGGTCGCCATGCTCATACAACGCGGTGCCGTCGAAGCGTGCGAGGCCATGCTCATCCTTCGGAAAATGCCCGGGCACCCAGTCCACGATCACGCCGATGCCTTCTTGATGGCAGCGGTCGACGAACTCGCGGAAGTCGTCTGGGTTTCCATAGCGCGATGTCGGTGCGTAGTAGCCCGTGACTTGATAACCCCAGGAGCCCTCAAACGGATACTCACTGATTGGCATCAGCTCGATGTGGGTGAAGCCAAGGCCCTTCACATACGGGATCAAATCATTGGCCAGCTCCAAGTAGCTGAGCTGTCGGGCGTTGTCGAAAGGCACTCGCTTCCAGGAGCCAGGGTGCACCTCGTAGATGCTCATCGGCTTGTGGTAAATGTCCTGGCGCGCGCGCTGCTGCATCCAATACCCATCGCCCCAGGTGTAGCGCTGGTAGTCCCACGTCAGTGAGGCGGTCTGCACCCCATTCTGGCTAAAGAAGGCCATCGGATCACTCTTCACACGCAGTTGGTGGTTGATGTCCACCAGCTCGAACTTGTAGTGCTCGTTCAATCCCAGACCGGGGATGAACAGCTCCCAAATGCCCCCTTCAATGCGGCACCGCATGGGATGCACGCGGCCGTCCCAGCCATTGAAATCTCCAACCACCGACACCCGTTTCGCATTCGGTGCCCACACGGCAAACTGCGCGCCTGGCACGCCTTGCTTGGTGACCAAATGCGCGCCCAGCACCTCGTAAAGTCGTTGGTGCGTGCCTTCCCGGAAGTAGTGCATGTCTTGCTCGCCCAAGCACAAACCGAACGAATACGGGTCGGCTACGCGCCACACTTGGTCGTCGTGATACGTGACGACCAAGTCATAAGGTTCCCCATGCAGTTCGTGCGGCACCTGGATCTCATAAATGCCGTGTTCATGGACCTTCAGGCCGCTGAAGCGTTTCGAGTCATCCTGCAGGAAGATCACCTCCACGGACTTCGCTGTCGGCTGAAACGTGCGCACCACCGCCTTGCCCGTGTCTCCGATCCAATGCGGCCCAAGGAAGGAAAAGGGGTTCCAGTGGCGGGCTTCGAGGATTGCGTAGATGTCCTCATCGCTGGAGAAGTGGAGGGTGGTCATGAGTTGCAGACATCATGGAGCAGCGGCTCAAGGTATGTCACGGCGATTTTGTCCCAATCGAGCCAGCCTGCCAAAGTGCTGCGTCGCACATATCTTGCTTCCACCCCTGGGTGCTCAGCGATGCTGCACGCGATCAAGGCAGGATCCTCGTCGAGGTCGAAGAAACTGCCCACGCTCTGCCCGATCTCTCGATGCGCGGCAATGTCAGAACAAAACACCGGCAGCCCGTGCAGCGCTGCCTCCACGATGGGCAGGCCAAAGCCCTCGCTCTTGCTGGGGAACAGCAGCGCGTCCGACACGCAGTAAAGGCTGCGCACATCGTCATCGCTCAGCGGACCGGCTTCCCCCAGGAAAAAGGCGCTGTCTTGGAGACCGAGTTCCGCCACCAGTGCCTGAAGTTCGCGACCATAAGCCGCGCCGTTGGGATTGTGAGGGTCCGGTGCACCGCTGATGAGGTAAGCGACATCCAGCGAGTCCCGTTGCAGTGCTTTCACCACGCGCAGCCCCAGCTCTATGTTCTTCCGCCGCAGAATGCGCGCCGGATGCACCAACACAAAGTCACGCTCCCACAGCCGCAGTGGCTCGATCAGGTCCACGACGCGTGGTGACAGTTTCAACACCTTAGCGACATCCACGCCATTCGGCACCACGCGACACTGCTCCAGCGGCACCATGGTTAAGCCGCAGTATTCGATTTGCCGAATCTCCGACACCGCGACAGGCGTGCAGTTCGGCGGCGCGGTCTTCAGCATCTGCAGCTCATCCGTGTCCCACGCCAGATGCGCATAGTTTGGATTCACGGCAGCAACATCATGCACCCAGTTGATCCACTTGGTGCGAGTCGATGAAGCCGCGAGGCGTCGAAGCATCTGTGTTGCAGGCAAATTGAACGGCATCGTGAACACGTTGTGCACGATCGCTACATCAAATCCAGCGAACGTCGCGACCCAAGGAGCCGGGACATTCTTGTCCCCAAGGTCGGGGGACATTCCTGTCCCCTTCGTGGGGGGCTCATTGTCCTGCTGCTCTTTCAGCCACAATCGAAACTCACCTTCCCCTAGCTTCGCTTTCTCAGGATTCCGCTGCACATACCGTCGCAAGTTGTTCAAGTGTGCCTGATCGCGCACCATGCGATCATAGTAATCGGTCTGCCATAGCTGCCCCCCACGTCCTTCGCGGTCATTGATCCTCCGCGCACTCACGCCTTTCCATGCCTTGACGATCTTTTCCAAATCATGACCATGCTCCACTCGTAGCAGCGCATGAACGTGATTTGGCATGATGACGAACCCCTCTAACGCAAATCGCTCGCCATCTCCGTATCTTATGACCTCCTCTACCACCTCGGCATTCTCAGGTTTTTGCAGCAAGCAACTTCCATAGCCAGCATCCATGAGCGATTCGTAGCGTTGCGTGAATCGCTCATGATACTCGCGCTCCTGAGTTTCATTCCACGGTTCCGGGTTGGCTGTGACCCAGGCCTCACGCTCCAAGCGCAGCCTGTGCGATAGCTCTGTGGGCATAGCATCCGCCAAGCGCCAGGTGAGGAAATAGAATACGCCATCTTGTGTCCAATGAGGCAGCTTGGCAGGCAAGCGCTTCAGCGTTTCGGCTTGGGGGGAGTAAAACGGCGTGGCGCTTGTTTGTGGGGACAGGAATGTCCCGACTCCATGGGGACAGGAATGTCCCGACTCCATGGGGAGGTCTTCGTTCGTGATGATCTCCACCTCATGTCCCATGCGCCGCAGCACAGCTTGCTGCTCGCCAATCACGCGCTCCACACCGCCGATGACGGGCGGGGCGGAGTAGTGGACGAGAGCGATGCGCATGGCCTTGCGAGGCTGGCAGCCGCGATCTAGTTGGCAACGATGTTCACCAGCTTGCCGGGCAAGTAGATGACCTTGCGGATCGTCAAGCCGACGGTGAATTCTGCCACGCGTGGGCTGGCCAGCGCTTGCTTTTCGATGTCTTCCTTGGACGTGTTCAGCGGCACCGTGAAGCTATCGCGACGCTTGCCATTCACCTGGATGACGATCTCGATCTCGTCGTCGATCAACGCAGCAGGATCAAAGGTTGGCCAGACGACATCAGCGACAAAACCGGCGGGCACAAGCTGCGGGAACTGCGAGCGGACAATCGCATACAACTCCTCAGCCAAGTGCGGGGCAAAGGGACTGAGCACCTTCAAGAAGGTGACCAGCGCGGTGACCGGACGGACTTCGGTTTGGGTGAAGGCATTGGTCAAGACCATCATCTGCGCGATGGCGGTGTTGAAGCTCAGCTTCTCGATGTCCTCGCCGCACTTCTTGATCGTCTCATGCAGCACCTTGGTCAGCTTCTTGTCCGCAGGCACATCCTGCAACTGTGGGCTGAGGCTCCACTCGCCTTCCTGGTTCTCGACCATGACCAAGCGCCAGACACGAGCGAGGAAGCGATACACGCCTTCCACGCCCTTCATGCTCCAGGGTTTGACCTGTTCGAGCGGTCCCATGAACATTTCATACAAGCGCAGAGCATCGGCCCCATACTCGTTCACCACGTCATCGGGGTTTACCACGTTGCCGCGCGACTTCGACATCTTCTGGCCATCTTCGCCCAAGATCAGCCCTTGGTTCACCAAGCGCTGGAATGGTTCGGGCGTGCTGACGTAGCCGAGATCGAAGAGCACCTTGTGCCAGAAGCGCGCATACAACAGATGCAGCACCGCGTGCTCCGTGCCGCCGACATACAAGTCAACGCCGCCGGGCTTGCCGCCGCCCATCCAGTAGCTCTCAGCGGCCTCGCCGACAAAGCGCTCGCTATTCCGTGCATCGCAGTAGCGCAAGTAATACCAGCACGAGCCCGCCCACTGTGGCATCGTGTTTAGCTCGCGTGTGGCGGTGGCGGAATACTGCACCCAATCCGTGGCCTTGCTCAGCGGAGGCTCAGGTGTGCCAGTGGGCTTGAAGTCAGCAAGGTCTGGCGGCAGCAAAGGCAGTTCGCCTTCCGGCAGCGCTTGATGGTTGCCGTTCTCCCACAGAATCGGGAAGGGCTCGCCCCAGTAGCGCTGTCGGCTGAACAGCCAGTCACGCAGCTTGAAGTTGATGGTCTTCTTGCCGAGGCCCTTTTCTTCGAGCCAAGCAGCGATCTTTTGTTTAGCTTCCGGTGTAGACAGACCATCCAGGAAGCCAGAGTTAACGGCGGTGCCATTGTCGGTGAAGCCTTGCCAATCTTGTTCGCCAGGAGGCTGAACCACTTGCGTGATTGGCAAACCAAATTTCTTTGCGAACTCAAAGTCACGCTGATCATGCGCAGGCACGGCCATGATCGCGCCGGTGCCGTAGGACATGAGAACGTAGTCGGCGATCCAGATCGGAATCTTCTCATCGTTCACCGGATTGATCGCATAAGCGCCGGTGAACTCGCCAGACTTTTCCTTGGCCAGTTCGGTGCGCTCCAAGTCGCTCTT
>CAXNNN010000309.1:0-5018 GCA_964203095.1 Verrucomicrobiaceae bacterium
CGAGTTGTGCTCCAGGAAGACCATCCCTGCGGCAAAGGGGGCGGCACTGGTCACGCCCGGCAGCTTCTTCAGCTCGGGCAGAACCTTCTGCCACCGCGAGTTCTCACCCTGCTCCAGGCCCTCTATCGGCGTGTCCTGCACCACCAGCACATGCGGCTCGAAGCCGATGAGCAGTTGCTTGAAGTCCTGCTCGAAGCCTTTCATGACCGAGATCACCACGATCAGCACGGCCACGCCCAGCGTGATGCCCATGACCGAGATGATGGTGATGATCGATACGAATGAGCGCTTCGGCTGCAAATAGCGAAGACCCAGGAAGAGAGAGGCGTTGTTCAGCATGGCGGCGGCGGCGCACACTGCCGCACGCCCACCGCTTTGGAAACTCGAAAAATCTCCCGCCCCGACCTTGCAGAGCGTCATTCGTCGGCTACGTTCACTGCCCGCACAGTCCAACTGCCTCGTGGTGTAACGGTAACACAGGAGATTTTGATTCTCTCATTCAAGGTTCGAATCCTTGCGAGGCAACCACTGAGTTAGGCTCCATTCGCCAGCCAGATGAACTCCGCGGCGTAGGCTCGGGTATCGAGCCAAGCGCTGATCTTAACCTTGAAGCCTACGGTGCTGACCTCCACAGCTTTGACGCTGATGCGTCCGCTATCGCGCTGATCCATGTCGAAGCCGGTGAGAGCCAGTTAGACCACAGGCACGTTTTGAAATGGCGCGGAGAAGATGGCCTCAGTGACGAAGTTGCGTGACTCCCGCGCCACCCGTGGCTGAGAGGATGCTCCAGGGAGTCCATTGATCATTCATAGTTCAATGGACCCCAAGCAGCTAGAGGGCCTATTTCGCGTGTGGATTCTGTAGAAAGTAGAACCGGCCGTCTTCGGCACCGATCAGCAAGTCCTTCACGCCATTGCCATCGAAGTCCACCAGCGTTGGGCTGGTGTCGTGGCCCTCGATGTTGCGGTCGCTGACGTTGCCGATGTTCTTGAACAACCACTTGCCGTCCTTCCGGCCGACTTGCTTCCAGTGTTCGGAGTTCTTGCTGTTGATGAGGATGTCGAGTGCGCCGTCGTGATCCCAGTCATGGACCGTCAGTTTCCGACGACCAGACTTGCCAGCGATGCCCTTGTTGAATTGCAGAGGCTCACCCTTGTCGTCGCAAAGCACGCGCTGTGGCTGCTTCAGCTTGCCGTCCTGGGTTCGCTGAAAGAAGGAAAGAAAGCCTTCGTGATCGAGCATGACGAGATCGGTGAAGCCGTCCTTGTCGAAGTCCACAACCACGGGCGTGGTGCGCCATTGCGTCAGCAAGGCCTTGCCCTCGGGCTTCATCCAACCCCAGGCGAGTTCGGGTTGCGCGCCATTCCATTCGACTTCAATCGGCTGCGCAGCGGCCAACTTCGGTGCCCTGCGCGTGCCGACATTCCGATACCAATGCACCTTGCCGAGGATGCTGTTGCACACAATGTCCGGCAGCTCATCACCATCCCAATCGGCAACATTGATCGTGGTGTAGCCCCACTTGGACTCGGCTGGCCCTTGGATGCTGCCATTCACACCGGCCATGATGCGGATCACTTTGCCGCTCGCTTCGAGCTGCTTCGGTGCGGCCCACTTTGGCTGTGCGACTTTTGGCCCGCTGAGGTTTTCATAGAAGACGATATAGCCCGCCGTGTTGCCGCTGACGATGTCATCATCGCCATCGCCATCCCAATCGATGCCGACGGGCGTGGCGAGCGCGCCGCACTTCACGTCCTCGGCCTGCTGTTTGAAATACACGGGCTGTTGGAAAATGGGCACCTTACGCTCATCAAGCTTGCCAGTGTTTTCGATGAAGGCCACGCGGCCATCTTCATCACCACAGATCAGGTCAATGTCACCGTCCTTGTCCCAATCGATGCCCGTGGGCGTGATCATCTCCAGATCCATGCGCACATACCTGCCATCGTTCTTTAAGCGCAGCCCCAGAGCAAACTTTGGCTTCTGCCGCGTGCCGATGTTTTGGTAATACGTGAAGCCGTCGATGAACTCGCCGCACAGCAGGTCCAGATCGCCATCGCCATCGAAGTCCTCATACGTGGGCGAGGGCATGCCGAAGCCGTCGATGATCGTGTTCGCAGCGCTGATGAGCTTGGGCTTGTCATAGACTGGCTTGTCATTCGTGCCCGTGTTCAGCGCATGGTAAACGAGACCTTTGAGCAGGCCGTTGGTCCAGTAGCCATTCTCATCATACGCGTTGTCCCACACATAGTCGGTCCAGTCCTCCACGCCGATCAGGAGGTCGGTTTTGCCATCGCCATCGTAGTCGGCGTAGTGCCATTCGTTGGCGCGCACCTTGTTGGGATGCACATTCGCCTCCAGCGGCAGCTTTGCTGGATGGTCGAGGCCGGTTTTGAGGAAGTCGGGATACTCACTGCCTGGCGACAGCACACGCGGCTTGCCATCGACGTAGCTGATGCGCGCATTCGACAGTCCCTTGCTAATGCGCTTGCCGGGCTTGAACACAGGCATCTTCGAGCCATCGGGATTCTCGAAGACATATGTGCCGTTGTAAGGCGTGTCCGGGCAGCTCACGACGAGGTCAAGATCGCCATCGCCATCGAAATCCATCGGCAAGGGCCAGGCCCATAAGCCGACACCGAGATCAACGACAAGGCCTGGGTGGTTGTAAGGCAGACGTTCCAGTGTCTGGGCAGAACTGTTGGCCGCGATCAGTGCGACCAACAGGACGAGTGGTTTGGTTTTCATGGTGTGTGGTGATGGGTGTGAAAGGCTGAAGGCGATAAGGTCATGATTTGCGGGCATACGGCCCCAGGTGCTCGTGCGCGATGAGCCAGCGTCCATTGACCTTGCGCAGGATGGAGGTTCCTCGGCCGCCGCCGGATGATTCCTGGGCTCCAATCAAGCCCTTCCAGCGGAATTCATAGTGGCAGGCTGCCATGCTCTCCGTCACAGCGGTCCAGGCGATGTCGTGAAGGCTGAAGACTTCGTTTTCGATCAGCTTGAACGTCTTCTCAAAAGCAGCCTTCGCTGCCGCTTTGCCCACAAACGTGTCCTCCGTAAAGATGAAAACGGCATCCTCGGTGACACACGGCGCGATTTGATCCCACGCATGCGTGTTGAGGTTCTCGATGTAAGCCTTGAGAGCGGTTTCAGCCGCTGAGAGTGAGAGGAGCATGGAGCAGAGAATGCCTGTGATAACTTTGATCGTCGGGCTTCGATTGATCATTGAGGTCATTTCGTATGTGGCTTAACGGGCATCTGCACCGCATCGATATCGCTGAGCTTCACCTTGAGCACCTCGACCGTTTGTTTGCCTCCGGCGAAGGCAATGAAGAGGCTGCCTCCATGCTGGATGACGTGCGGGTAGTCGATGTGGCGTCCTCCGACGAGGTAGAGCATCTTGGTGAAGACGATTCCATCGGCACTGACGGAGAGAGTGAGCGGATCGCGCTTCTTTGGATTGGGATTGGAGACGAGGACGTAGCGGCCATCGCTTAGACGCAGGCCACTGATCTTTGAGGTCGCATCGGGGAAGTTCGTTTTGACCGGCTTGCTCCAGGTGCGTCCGTCATCGATGGAGAAGGCGCGATAGAGGAAGCCGCTGCGATGGTTGTCGCGAAACACGGCAGCAAGCGTTTGATCCGGCAAAATCCACCAGTCAGGCTCTTCAGCTTTCAGTTCGGCAGCACTGCCGAGCACCGGAAAAGACTGCCAGTCGCTAAGTGACTTCACCCCACCAACGAGGAAGTGCACACCGCTGGTTTTGTAGTCGAACATGCGGCGCGACATCATCCAGTCCCCCGTGCGCAGCTTCAGCGGCGGGAAGTTGTTGATGGCGTTCTTGAACACGAGACCCGCGTCATCCCAAGCATTGCTGCTCTTGTTGAAGCGAAACGCATGGAGCGCCAAGCTGGCACCGAAGAAGCCTGCCGCTTCGTCCAGTGAAGCCAGTACGAGCAGTTTACCATCGCGTTCCCAGAAGCCACGAGAGATCCAGCGCATGCCCTTGTCGGTGCGGGTGCCGTAGTGGGGCGAGTCGGGACCGGAGTTGGGCGGAATCGGTGTCAAGAACTGCGCCTTGCTCCAATTCAAGCCATCAGGACTCGTTGCGTACTTCACACGCTGACCCACGCGATCTTCAATGCCGGGTCCATCACTCCATATGGCCCAGAACTGGCCATCGTGATGCACGAGGTAGTTATGCTGATTCACCCCACCGGCCTTCTTGTCGAGCTTGGTGGGACCGCTGCCTTTGGCGGACACGTCATTGATGACGACATGCTGGCTGGGCACGCGTGGTAGGGCGGTGAAATCGAGTTGGTGCGGATCATTGGGCACCCAATCGCCGGAGAGCATGGTGGGCGAGCTGGGGTTGATCGGCGGTGGCACTGGTTCTGCGGCGAACACCGGCGCAACCACCGCCAACAGAAGAAAAATGGGATCTCGCATCAGGGATAAGGAGGTCATGGATTCGAGTCTGCCTGCTTGAGCACGAAGTCGATCAACTCCTGGCACTCGAAGAAGGACGGTCCCACCTTGTGCCCCTCACCAGGGATGACCTTCACACTGAACTGGCCTCCTTCGGCCTCGTAGCGTTCCTTGAGCAGCTTGGTGTTCAAGTCATAAGGCACCACTACATCCGAATCGCCATGCACGGCGAACATGGGCACCTTGTGGGCGGCCAGTCCGGCGAGGTTGTCGATGGGGTTGAATTCGCTAAGCTTCGCCGTGAGTTCAGGCTCGGTCATACCAAAGTCAGCAAGGGTATCCTTCTTTGAGTTCTTCAAGGGCCAGCTCGCCAAGTTGCACACGGGGTAGATGCCCACCCAGGCTTTCAGTTTGTCGGGATTCCGAAATGCCCAGGCCAAGGTCATCATGCCACCACGGCTCTGGCCCAGCAGAATGGGCTTCGGCGACCAGCCGCGATTCACCATCTCGTTGTAGAAGAGTGTGAACTTCGCCGTGCTCGCCGGTGAGCCGCGCACCTCGCCAAGGTCAAAGCCCGCGATGCTGAT
>CAXNNN010000310.1:0-5002 GCA_964203095.1 Verrucomicrobiaceae bacterium
ACTTACTCCGACGGCACCGACCGCGACGTGACCAACCTGGCGCTCTTCATGTCCAACAACGAGCCGACCGCCAGCGTGAACAAGCATGGCGTCATCACCAGCGGTGACCGTGGCGAAGCCTTCGTCCTCGCGCGGTTTGACGTCTTTTCCATCACATCCCAGATCCTGGTCATTCCCGAAAACCTCAAGTATGAGCGCCCGAAGCTGGCCGAGGTGAACTACGTGGACACCCTGGTGAATGAGAAGATGCACAAGCTGCGCATCCTGCCCAGCGAGCAGAGCAAGGATGATGAATTCATTCGCCGGCTCTACATCGATGTTTGCGGCACCATGCCGAAGCCTGGGGAGGTGAAAGCCTTCCTGGCCGACACACGTCCGAATAAGCGCGAGATCGCCATCGACGGCCTGCTTGAGCGCAAGGAGTTTACCGAACTGTGGGTCATGAAGTGGTCCGAGCTGCTGCAAGTGCGCAGCGGCGTGAACAACAACACCGCGCCTTTCTACAAGAACGCGCTGCTCTATTACAACTGGCTCCAGGAGAAGATCGCCAAGAACCAGCCCATCAATGAGATCGTCGTAGACCTGCTGTCCTCCTCGGGAGGCACCGTCTCCAATCCGCCGGTGAACTACTACCAGACCGAGATCGACCCGATCAAGGTCACGGAAAACGTTGCCCAGGTCTTCATGGGCATGAGAATTCAGTGCGCCCAGTGCCACAATCATCCCTTCGACCGCTGGACGCTGAATGACTACTATGGCTTCAAGTCCTTCTTCATGCAGATCGGCCGCAAGCAGACCGACGACCCGCAGGAAGTCATCATCTACAACAGCAAGGGCGGCGAAGCCAGGCACCCGGTGACCAGCGCCAATGTGCCGCCCAAGTTCCTCGGTGGTGAAGCCCCTCAGCTCAAGCCAGGCGAAGATCGTCGCAAGGCCATGGCCAAGTGGATCGCCTCGCCAGAGAATCCCTTCTTCTCGCGCAACATCAGCAACATCATCTGGCAGCACTTCTTCGGCATGGGTATCGTCGATCCCGTGGACGACGTGCGCATCAGCAACCCGCCGAGCAACCCTGAGTTGCTCGACGCCCTGGCCAAGAAGCTGAACGAATACAACTATGACATGCGCAAGTTCGTCAAGGACCTCACCATGTCCCAGAGCTACCAGCGCACCTCCATCACCAACGAGTCGAACGAGACCGACAAGCGCAACTTCTCGCACGCCATGGTCCGCCGTGTCCGTGCCGAAGTGCTGCTCGACGCCATTAGCTCCGTCACCAACACGCCGAACAAGTTCCAGGGCCTGCCTCTCGGTGCCCGCGCCGTCCAGATCGCCGATGGTGCGGTCAGCAACTACTTCCTCACCACCTTCGGCCGCGCTACCCGCACCACGGTGTGCTCCTGCGAGGTCAAGATGGAGCCCTCCTTGTCCCAGGCCCTGCATCTCATGAATGGCGATGCCGTGCATCAAAACATCCAAAAAGGCCGCGTCGTCTCTGAAATGGTTAAGGAAGGCAAGAAGGACAAGGAGATCGTCGACGAGCTTTACCTCCGCTGCTTCGGCCGCCTGCCGAACGAGAAGGAGCTGGTTGCGGTCAACAAGGCCCTCGGTGAATCGGCCGACAACCGGACCGCCGTTTTGGAGGATTTGTTCTGGGCGTTGCTGAACTCCAAGGAGTTCTACTTCACGCACTGATTCGCCAGCCGTTTCTAGAGGCCCTCTCACTGCAACAGCAGGGGAGGGCTTCTTTGTTTCCGTGGACGGTGCCAAGACGCTTTGGAGATCTGCGCCGGCTGGATCCTGCGAATGCAGTGCGGCGGGTGCTTCTTTCAGATGTGGCAGCCGACGTGTCGCGACTTTGAACGGTCCCGCCGCGCTGAGGAGAACGCAATGCCAACGATAATCAACACGGTGCCATGCAAAAGCCCCGAGTCGTGCGGGCTCCCATCTTCAAGCCTGAGGCTTGGAAGACATTAGCCGGTTGATGAAGCGAGCGGAGCCACCAGTTCGCCACTTCAACGATTCGCGCCCCGAAGGCGGCGCGAGGAAGTTGCTTCGTCTGTTCACGCACCTTTCAGGACGATCACCATGCGTTCCACATTCCGGCCGTTCCTGCCGCGAATCGGCCATCCATCCACCGGCTAGTCTCTTCCCAAGCCTGCTGCTTGAAATCGTGGATACCTGCGAGTCCGATCGTTTCTTCTCCCAGCAGGGCGTTCGTCCCTCAGAGTGCCCAAAATGCGCCCATCTTTATGCGGTTTCATAACTACCACCAATGTATATAAGCCATGGTATAATGTCGGACGGCAACGGCTTTGGGGTATGCGGTCACAGCGTGGCCTTCATCTTCACCAGCTTGGCTTGGATCGGGATCAGATCCTTCAAGAACTTGGATCTGTGCGGCTCTTGGAGTTCCAGCAACTCATTGGCGAAGTGTTTCAGTTTCTCCTTCAAGTCATGCGTGTGGAGCCCGTTCGAGCCCTCGGGCTCCCGATTGCTCTGCTCTTGAACCTCCTTCAGCAGCTCGTGAGCGCTCATCATCGCCTCGGGCTGCTGGTGCGCTTTCAGACTTTGTTCGGCAGCTCTGGCGGCCATTTGCCATCGCCACCGGCCGCAGCGTTTTCCAGGACCTTTTTAAACTCAGCCTTGCCCTCAGACGTGAACGCCCAGCGCAGACAGTCCACCTCGTCGTCCTCCAATGGCTCGCGCTCCTCGGGCAATGTGAAACCAGGAATTGGTGGCTCCATAATCAGCAGCGGTTACTCCACGGGTTCCTGAATGGTGATCGTCCTCGGCGCGGCGGTGCGTGTGCCGACACTGTTGCTGGCCTCGGTGATGATCCGCAGGGTCTGGCCCGCGGTGAAAGGTCCCAGCGCATTTCCGCTCGCATCCAGCGGGGCCGTTTGGTTGAAGTCCGCCTCCACACCCACCTCCTGCAAGCGCACCCGTTTCGTCGTCGCGTGCGCACCGCCACCCGGCACATAGGCCACCAGCACCTGCCGGCCCACCTCACCGCCCTGGGTCACCGTATTGATCTCGATCGTGTCCGGCACCGGCGTTCAAAGTTCGGTCGTGATCCCGCTAAGCGCTTCATACCAGTCGCTACCCGCGTCGCTGCTTGCCTTGGCCACCTTATACCAGCGCTTATTCAGCTGATCCGTCTGGCGTTCATGGGTGCGCAGCGCCGTGCGCGTCACATCCAGCAGCTCTTCGTTATCCTTCTGCGTCTTGACTAGGTTGGTGTAGCCATCCAGCAACCGTTGCGCCGCCGCCACCGTGTAAACCGTGCCCCCGACGGTGCGTGTGATAGCTGGCTGCGCGGGTGTCAGCGCGGCCAGCGCCGCATTCGCCCGCGTCCACACCGGCAGCAGGTCCCGCAGACGTTTCAGGATGCTGCCTTCCGCACTCGGTGCATTCCGGTAAAGGTCATCCACGTCCCGCATGATGCCCTCATTCTCATCCAACTGGCCCTCAATAATGACTGGCACCCGCATGCCCAGTACCTTCATCCGTAGCAGCGCATCCTGCGTGGCCCGGTAGGCTGCATCTGCCGTTTCCTGGCCAGCCGTGCGCGCCTGCATCAGTGGCTCGAAGCCCTCGATCAGCTCCGTCAGATCCTCCCTCTCCTGCGTGCCGATCCTCAGCGTCGGCGCATATTGTGTCCAGACCGGCAGGGTCTCCTGCGCGCGTGCCTTGGTGATTTCCCAGTATTCCATAAGGGTCGAGGTGAGGGCTAGGGGTTCAGTAGGTATCAACAGTGTTTCCGGGCTATCCACAGCCGAGTCATGAAACGAACCATCATCCCAATGGGTCATCAGCCCGTCGTCCCAGTGGAAACCGGCAAGGTTCGGCATAGGAAAGAAATAAGAAGGGTCCGCTGCCGCGAAACCGTTGGGCACCTGACCTAGACCGCGTTTTACCAACAGCTTTTGGAAATCTGTCAAAAATAAGCCCTCAGCCTCAATCGTCTTCTTCACCGGCAATCCATTTACTCTTATGGCAGCCTAAGCAGGAAGATGAATCCTGTACCGTCCCCTGCCTGCAAGTGACTCAGTTCACAGAGTCAGGCCCCCACCTCTCTGCCCCAGCGGTCCCTTTTTTCTCCCCTGCGGTCTCTGGCAGCGCTCATGCAGCACTTTTTTACCCCCTGCAGCCACTGCAAAGGCACCACCAGCGACTGCACAACAGCAAAAAGGGACTGCACCGCCGGAAGAAGTGACAACGACCAGTCTAGCAGTGACCGCTGTGTCGCCAGCAGCCGCCACAGCCAAGGATAAAGCGACATCCCCCATCCTCCCAGCGCCCGCCGCTTTTGATCCAGCGACCACCGGCAGCGCCTCCGGGCCAGCGTTAGCCCAGCGCTCTGGGACAGAGCGCCCTACCTTCGCCCAGGTTCAGTGGGTAGGGCGGGCTGTCCCCAGCCCGCCACCCGGGAGACTAGCGGCTAGCCTTGCAAGCCGGAGGCTTGGCAGCCGGTAAGCCGGTGATTGAGCAAGGCAGGAGCGACACCACCGGACGGCGCGCCGCAGATGTGAGCGCGAATTGGGGACGTCGTTCGCGGGTTTCGCGGACCAGAAGCGCACCGCCAAGCTCGGCTAGCAAGACGGGTGGGTAGCGCTGCTGGAGAACGCAGGGTGCCTGCGGTGCCATGAGTTGTTGCTGGTGGACGGGCTCGCGACCGGGGGCATCGCTTGTGAGGCTCGGTCAACCCCCGGCTAAACGCTTGCAAGCCTTCGGCCGATGAATAGATCAGGTTAACATTTCAAAGATTGAATCTTGTGCTCGTTTTGGCTACAAAGGAAGCTTTATGGGTTTGTCCCACCCTCGAAGACTACGCTGGCTTATAGCGATAGCGCTGCTTCTGCTGCTTGGCGGAAGTCTCGTGTGGTGGCGGCGTGCCGACGAGCCAACACGTAATGCCGTGGCCAAAGCTTTGGGTTTGCACCGACCCGAGCCCGGCTGGCAGCCGCAGCCGGGAGGTCTGATCACCACCAGCAGCGGT
>CAXNNN010000311.1:0-4993 GCA_964203095.1 Verrucomicrobiaceae bacterium
GGCCAGTTCGAGGTGCCAATGATCGTGCCCGCACTGGGGGCTATCGTTTGCCTCACACTCGCCATTGCTCGTGTCTACGGCGGCATGACTGGTTCTGATCCTGCGGCCAAAACCGCGCCGCTGATTGCAGGCGTCATCGTGGTGGTGGCCCTGTCGCTCTACCGAGTGCTGAAACCGAAGCAGGTGGTGCTAGAGGATTAACATGCAGTCCCCGTAGCTGAAGAAACGATACTTCTCGCGCACAGCTTCGTCGTAAGCGCGCAGGATGAGTTCTCGACTGGCCAATGCACTGACGAGCATAATCAGGGTGCTCTTCGGCAAGTGAAAGTTAGTGAGCAGTGCGTTCACCACTTTGAACTCATAGCCTGGAAAAATGAAGATGTTGGTAGCGCCGCTGCTCTCCTTGCCGCCGGAGGTTTCCAAGGTGCGACAGGCGGTGGTACCAACCGCGATGACACGCTTGGCCTTGCTAATCGCTTCAGCAGTCGAGGCTGAAAGTCCATACTGCTCGCTGTGCATGACGTGCTCGTGCAACTGAGCGACCTTCACAGGTTGAAACGTGCCGACGCCGACATGCAGCGTGACGTAGGCATGCGGCAACTGCGCCACGATCTCCGGCGTGAAATGCAGACCGGCTGTGGGCGCTGCAATCGATCCTGGGTCCTTGGCAAACACCGTCTGGTAGCGCTCGCGATCATCGGCCCGATCTTCACGATTCATGTAGGGCGGCAGGGCGAGGTGACCGTAAATCTTGTCATCTATAAGGGTGTCCCATTCGATGATGCGTTCACCGTTGTCCAAGATCTCAATGACCTTGCCGATGGCCTCGCCGACCATGATCTTGGCCCCGAGGAAAAACTTCTTCCCAGGTCGCACCATGCAGCGCCAGTGCAGCTTGGTGATGGCCTCCAACCGCAGCACCTCCTGCCTGCCTTCGATGGAGTGGAAGCGCGCAGGCACCACGCGCGAGTCATTGAAGACGAACAAATCGCCGTCCCGCACATACTCCGGCAGGTCGCGAAACATCCGGTGCTCGATCTCACCCGTGTCACGATGCACCACCATCATTCGTGAGGCATCGCGATCCGGCAGAGGCTCGGAAGCAATCAGCTCCGGCGGCAGGGCGTAGTCGAAGTCGGAGGTGAGCATCCGCTAAATCGTCATCGAAGAATACCCGCCATCCACGACCATCTCGTGGCCGGTGATGAATGATCCCGCGTCATTGCTAGCCAGCAGCAGGGCGGCACCGATGAGTTCCTTGGCTTCGCCAAAACGTGCGGAAGGTGTGTGGCCCATGATCTTGGCCACGCGATCCGGGGTGAGCACCTTCTTGTTCTGCTCGGCCGGGAAGAAGCCGGGGACCAGCGTGTTCACGCGGATGCCCAGGGGGGCCCATTCGCGCGCGAGGTTCTTCGACAGGTTGTGCACGGCGGCCTTGCTCATCGAGTAGGTGAACACGCGGCTCAGCGGCAGCAGGCCAGACATGCTGCCCAGGTTGATGATGGACGCAGGCACCTTGTTGTCCACGAAGTAGCGGCCAAACACCTGGCAGGCGAGCACTACGGCCTTGGTGTTGATGTTCATGATCCGGTCATACTCTTCCTCTGGAATGTCGAGGAAGGGCGTGGGTGAGTTCACGCCTGCGCCATTGACCAGGATGTGCACGCCCTTGGAGCGCTCCAGCACGGTGTCGAGCACCAGTTGCAGGTCACCGCGCTTCGAGGCATCGGCCCCCACGAAGTAACCGCGCCCGCCCATGGAGCCGATGGCTTCCAGCCGTTTCTCGGCCTTGGCTGCATCGCGCCCCACGAGCACGACTTCCGCATTCGCAGCGGCGAAGCCTTCAGCGATGGCACCACACAGTTCACCAGTGCCGCCGATCACCACGGCGGTCTTGTCGGACAGATTGAAAAGTTCTACAGGACTCATAGTCAGAAATGCGAGTTTGGCGGGGAATGGACAGATGACAAGGCTGTCTTCTCGGCATCGTCGTTGCTTGACTCAGGCTGTGCCTGGACACTGTATGTCCTCGTTCTCCCATGTGGTCCTACATCTTCACTTTTATCGCTGGCCTGATCGTCGGGATGGGAATCATTTTGATTTGGAAGGCAATGCAGTTGCTAACGGAAATACGGCTGGCAAGCAAGGCTACCGAAGAGGCTCTGCAAGCTCTGCACGGCAGTGTGAAGGATGAGGAAGCACAGCGCACCGTCCAGGAGTGCAAGAATCGCCTTCGCTGGCAGCGCGATCTAAACCCCGAATGGTTCGAGCCGCTGGTTCGCGAGGTGCCACGTTTAGTAAAAGAGATCGCCTCCATCTATTATCCGGCAGAGCACCATCCCTTGCTCGCGCCGGGCTTGAGTCAGTTCAGCCGGGCCGTGCATCTAGCCGCTAGCGACGTCGCTGATTTCCTGCAAAAGCGCACCATTGGCAAGCTGGTAGACGTGAGCGCCAACACAGCCATCGAGACCTGGAACAAGGGCCGCAAAGTGGTCGAAAGCGAGCGCTTCCAATACCTGAACAAATGGTATAAACGCCTGCTGCCCGTGTGGCAGCTGCTACGCTTCAAGTCGCCCATGATGTGGGCCAGCCTCGCCGTTTCTAATGTCGCGGTGCGGGCGCTGCAACCTGCCGTGATCGACATCGTAGCGCGCCGCGCGATGGAACTCTACAGCGGTCGGTTGCTAGCGAGTCGCGAGATCGCAGGTCTGCTGGAGGCGGCGAGCGAGGAGCCCGATTCCGCAGCATCATGATGGGCAAGGGACCAGTCATCGGTATCGGGGCCGCCACGTGGGATCACTTTTACGTGGTCGATCAGTTTCCCTCGGACGAAGGCGTGACCGAAGCCAAGGCCAGTCACTTTGGTGGCGGTGGACCGGTCGCCACGGCCCTGTGTGCCATGGCGCGAATGGGGCTACCCACGGTGCTGCTTGATGCGCAGGGCGATGACGCCATCGGCACATCGATTCGTAGCGAGCTTGCGGCTTATGGCATGGATGTGTCGCGCATCCGTGTCGAAACAGGAGCCTCGTCGCCCCATGCCGTCGTCTTGGTGCGTGTAAGCGATGCCGCACGGAACATCACGTATTTCCCCAGCACAGCCAAGCCTCTCGGCGTGGACGATGTGCCCGAGGTGCTCTTCACGAACGCCAGCCTGCTGCATTTGAACGGTCGCCATGAAGAGGCCGCGCGTCATGCCGTTGCGTTAGCGAAGAAGCATGGCGTGCCCGTGTCCTTCGATGGCGGCGCGGGGCGTTATCGCGAGAGTATTCGGGACCTCGTGCGGGCCAGCGAAGTGCGCATCGTCGCGCGCGAGTTTGCACACAAATTCACGGGCTTGAGCGAAGTCGAAGCCCAGGGCATGGCCTTGCTCGATGACACTGCGCAGGTCGTCGTCATCACCGATGGCGTGCGCGGTAGCTATGTGTGGAGCCGGGAAGGGGAGTGCTTTCATCAGCCTGCGTTCACCGGTTTGCCCGTGATCGATACCACTGGCTGCGGCGATGTGTATCATGGGGTGTTTCTTGGGCGCTGGGTCAGAGAACTTCCTCTGACTCTGTGTGCTGATGCTGCTAGCACCCTGGCGGCGAGCAATGCCGCTGCGCTGGGTGGCAGATTTGCTGTCCCACTAGCTTCGAGCTCCACTCGAAGTTGTTAGGCCACCTGACTTCGAGTGGTACTCGAAGCTACGTCGAAGCCAAGACCGCACAGAGGACTGTGCGGACCACTTTACGGATACAGCAGGGACCGCTGGCGCTGCGAGCGGAAGGCGTTCGTGTAATTGCTCCAACTGGAAACGATGCCATTCACTGACCCGCCACGTTTGAGCGTGCGGTAGATCGTGTCGCTGCCGCAGACCTTGTTGAAGAGGCTAAGCTGGCTGCTGGTCATGCGGTTGATCATGCGGCCACCGCTCAGGCGGTTCAGCTCGCCCAGCATCAGCACGTCCAGCGCCGTTAGGTCGGTCTGGCAGCGGGGATCAATGGCGAGGCGCACACCGCCGAAGCTGCCGTTTTGATAGGGGGCAAAGCTGACGCCTGGGGCGTTCAAGCGCGAGCAGAAGGCATACATGGCTTGCGCATTCACGCCTGCAGCACCGGCACAGCCGAACGGGTTGCTGGTGCCAATGCCGACATCCGCTGCGGCGGCACTGCCTAGGATGCCCGTGGCCACGTAGTAGGCGGGCGAGGTGGCATACGGGATGTTGGGCGACGTGGCCCGCCAGCGCAGCCCCGTGTTCTGCCATAGCATATTGCGCTGCCAGCCTTGCATCTTCACCACATTCAACCGAGGCACACTACTGATCAGGCGATTGCTGCACATCATCATGGCCAGCTCACCGATGGTCATGCCATGAACATACGGAATGGCGATCTGACCGACGAAGGACTTCCACGTTGCTTCGCGCGGCGGGCCTTCCACGCGCCAGCCGCCCAATGGGTTGGGTCGATCAAGCACGACGAAGGCCTTCCCATTCTCAGCAGCGGCTTCCATGCTCACGGCCATGGTGCTGATGTAGGTGTAGCTGCGGCAGCCGATGTCTTGCACGTCGAAGACTAGCACGTCCACATTCTTCAGCATGAAAGGCTGCGGCTTGCGGTAGTCGCCATGCAAGGAATAGGCCATGAGACCGGTAACGGGATCGCGGCGATTGGAGATGTTCTTGCCGGCCTTCTCACGTCCGTCGAGGCCGTGCTCCGGGGCGAACAGGGTGGTCAAATTGGCACCCAGGGCACGCCTGAAGGCCACACGGGTCATTTCGCCATTGGAAGTGTAGCTCGTGTGGTTGGTAATCAAGCCGACGCGTTTGCCCCGCAGCAGGTCGAACTGGTTTCGCGACAGCACATCCACGCCCAGCATGAAGGGGCCGCCCGACATTGGCACCTGGCCGGACACAGGGTTTACGGGCATCTGGCAGCCGGTGATCAAAGCCAGCATGGAGACAAATAGCACACGGAGCGGGGCGAGGGAGCGCATCAGGTTCCCATGCCTT